>DASPWC010000296.1:0-2757 GCA_035622055.1 Xanthobacteraceae bacterium
TACACGGTCACACCGTTCGGCCTCATTCATAAAATGTGTTGATACGAATATCGTTACGTTTTTATTGCGCGATAAATCGACCAGCAATTCCCAGAATTGGTCGCGCGCCAAGGGGTCGACACCTGACGTCGGCTCGTCGAGGATCAATATTTCCGGCTCATGGACGATCGCGACCGCCAATGAGAGCCGCTGTCGAATTCCCAACGGCAAATCCGAAGCACGTTGATCGAGATAGTCCGCGAGAATGAACTGGTCGATCAAGTTGGCGAGCCGCGCCTTGGCCTTGTTGGGCGGGATGTGAAACAGGCGAGCATGAAGCTCGAGGTTCTGCCGGACCGCGAGTTCGGTATAGAGCGAGAACGATTGCGACATGTAACCCACGCGATGCCGCACCGCCATATCACGCGCGTCCAGTGGCCTACCGAATAGCAACGCCTCGCCGTCGCTTGGCGGCAGCAGGCCGGTCAGCATCTTCATGGTGGTGGTCTTGCCGGAACCGTTCGAGCCAACGAAACCGAATATTTCGCCACGCTCGATCGTAAAATTCACGCGATCGACTGCAACGAAATTGCCGAAACGGCGTGTGAGATCGTGCGCAACGATCATCGGCTCAGCACCCGTGAAGCTACGCGGCGGTACTTGGAGCTTTCCTCGCATTGCTCGACGTTGCTCGGGAAGGAGTGCCACAAATACGTCTTCCACTGTGCCGGCGTTCGTCTGCTTTTTGAGATCGACCGGCGTACCTGTTGCCATGATGTGCCCCGCATCCATCGCGATCAAAAAGTCGAATCGCTCCGCCTCCTCCATATATGCCGTGGCAATCACGATGCTCATGTTCTCGCGCCGCGCCTTGATTCGGTCTATGAGCCGCCAAAACTGCCGACGCGACAACGGGTCGACTCCGGTGGTTGGCTCGTCGAGGACCAAAAGATCGGGTTCGTGGACTAGAGAGCAACAAAGGCCGAGCTTTTGTCGCATCCCGCCCGAAAGCTTTTTTGCTGGACGACTAGAAAAAGCTTCAAGATCCGTGCTTTCTAATAGTTCGGCAATGCGAGCATGCCGTTCGCCCCGCGATTGCCCGAAAAGCCGACCGAAGAAATCTATGTTTTCCTTGACACTGAGATCCGGATAAAGGTTCTTCCCCAGTCCCTGCGGCATATACGCAATACGCGCACAAACTGCCTCGCGATGCGCAGTGTCAGCCATGTCCCCGCCGAGAACGGTGACGCAACCAGACTGAATCCGCCGCGCCCCAGCAACAATGCTGAGTAGCGTCGATTTACCGACACCATCGGGTCCTATCAACCCGACGGTGCAACCGGACGGCACATCCAGAGTAATGGAGTCAAGCGCAGCGACGCGTCCGTAGAGCTGCGTGACACCATCCAGGCGCGCAACTGGCCTGGCATCTGTGGTCATTATGGCGGCAGCCTTTGCAACGAAGCGGGCCACGAGACTGCCTGATTGGTCTTTACGTAAGCGACGCCAGGCAAGCCGCTACGAACAACCTCCGCCCGCGTGCGCAGACGTTCAGGATCGATTTGGACACGAATTCGGAACATTAACTTGTCGCGTTCATTCTGCGTCTCGACTGGCTTCGGAGTGAACTGAGCCTGGCTAGAAACGAATGACACTTTGGCAGGAATCGCAACATTCGGATAAGCATCCAACACAATCCGTGCCTCGGCTCCGTATCTCACCTTGCCCGCTTGTTCGGTCGGCAAATAAATATCCATGTAGACGTCCGAAGTATCAAGCATCGCGAAAACATGTCCTCCCGCGGGGAGCACCTCGCCGATCCTGGCAATACGATACTGGATACGACCATCACGCGGTGCGACCAAAGTGTTGTCATCGATCTGCACGGTGTAAAGTTCTACGTCGTGCGTCGCGGCTTCGAACGCGTGCTCGGCCTCCGTTACTCGCGCTTTGGCCGCTACTAGTGCGGCGTTAGCGCTGTCGAGCTGTTGCTGGCGTTGATCCAAAAGCTCCTTGGTCTCGACTCCCTTCTGCACCGTATAGACGGCACGGTCCATTTCCTGCTTCGCCAGAAGAACCTGCGCATTCTGCTGGTCCACATTGGCAGTTGCCTCGTCGACAGCACGCTGTGCTTGCTGCACCGAAGCTTGCGCTCGCTTAAGTGACGCTTGCAGATCACGTGTATCCATGCGGGCCAGAACCTGGCCAGCTTTGACCAGATCGCCCTCGTCCACCATCATTTCACTGATGCGGGCCGCATATTTTGTGTCGATGTTGATTTCGTCCGCTTCTAGCCGCCCATTGCCGAACGCAATGCCGGGTGGCAAAGGCGGGTGCAGACGCTGCCACCAATAATAGGCTCCACCGGCGCCAGCGAGAAAGATAATCAGCAAAAGGAGAATGCGAAGCCGCCAATTGGCGATGCGCATTCGCCGCGGGAGAGTTGCTGGCAGGTCGATTGGTAGCCGCGCTGGCGCGAGGTTGGGCGCCTGCGAAGAAGCCAAATCCTGGTGCTCGCTTTCCTTCGGCCGCGCCGGCTCGATAATCTTGTTGTCTTGGTTCATCTTCCAGGTTAGTCGCTCGGTGTCTGACCTTTGGCCGGGTCCGAGAATTTCAGTCTTCACCATCATAATGACAACTACGGTGGCGCGGGCGATTGATCCACATCAAGTCAGGTTTGGTTCGCCGGCGCAGAACTTAGCCCGGATGTTCATTGAGAAGTATCGCGAACGGTTTCCTCGATATCGTCGTCCGGCAGAATGCGGACGGCGGCGCCAT
>DASPWC010000297.1:0-11629 GCA_035622055.1 Xanthobacteraceae bacterium
AGGAGCGTAGAGTTCCTTGGCGAATCTCCTCCATTGTATGTTGGTAAACACTCCATTGAGCGATGGTAAACGGTTCTTATCGAAAGGGATGATCGACCCTATACGTCGGTATAGGAAGACCCTGAAGACCGGGCTGGCTCCCTGAAATCGTAAAGATCGCAGCGTGCGGGGGACCTAATAAACCGGCGTGACCGGCTACTGTTTCACCGTGTCGAGCCCTTTGAGGGCCTTATCGAGACATTCGATCAAATGCTCGTCGTCAAACGGCTTGCGCAGAAAGCCAAACGCGCCTGCGTCCAATACCCGAGCGCGAACCTTTTCTTCGGAATAAGCGGTCATGAAAATCATTGGGGTCCGGCGGCCATCGGCGATCAAGCGATCCTGTAAGTCCGCTCCGCTCATGCCGGGCATATGCAGGTCGGTGATCAGGCAGGCCGAATCCGAAACAAGATCGGACCGCAGATATTCCTCGGCTGATGCAAAAGTAGCGGCACTGTATCCCAGAGATCGAATAAGGCCCTTCGTGGCCTCGCGAACCGATTCGTCATCGTCGATTATGCTGATCACGGGAGCCTTCAGCAAATTTCCAATCCTTATTGTCGGTGAAATAATGAGGTCGGCCGAGATTCGCCATTGTGCCTCGGCAAGTCTCATGTATCGGAAATGGTCGAGAAACTATACTTGCGTATAGGGGGCGATCATTTCATGCGCCGAACGCCAAGCGCGTCCGCCATGCGCACCAGTTCCGCCAGCGATTTAGCGCCCATCTTTCGCATGACATTGCCGCGATGGACTTTCACGGTGATCTCGCTGACCCCGATCTCGCCCGCAATCTGCTTGTTCATCAGGCCCGCCGTAACAAAACCCATGATTTCCTGTTCGCGCGGCGTCAGCGAATCGAAGTTAGCCTTTAGCTTGGAACTATCGCTTGCACTCCTGCGCCGGGCGCGATCGCGTTCAAGACCCGTCTGCACGGCGTCGAGCATGTCCTGATCGCGAAATGGCTTGGGTAAAAACTCCACCGCGCCCGCTTTCATGGCGCGCACCGTCATCGGGATATCCCCATGGCCGGTCATGAAAACTATGGGAATCTGAATGTTGGCCTTGGCCAACTCGGACTGAAAGTCGAGCCCGCTCAGACCCGGCAACCTCACGTCGAGCACCAGGCAACTCGGTCCGTCCGGCAGCTTGCTTTGCAGGAATTCCGGCGCCGAGCCATAGACCTTCGCTTGCAAACCGACCGATCGAAATAAGCTCGCCAGCGCTTCCCGCAGAGAAGCGTCATCGTCGATTATGAATACAACCGGTTGTTGTTCTACGGCCGAGTCCATCAACCACTCCTCGGTAGTGAACCTTTACAACAGTTGCTGCGACTAAGAAATGAAGCTTGCGGTCCGTGACAGGGACCGCGATCGCTTCCCAAGTTTCACGCTTGGCCCACGGGTTGTTGGTCCCCACCAACCCCCCGATCGCGCCAGTGGCCCCGGACACCCCATCCCCCGACACCCCTGTCCGGGGCCAACCCTCTCCGTTCCCGCGCCGATTCTCTACGATAAGTCAAAGGGAAAGTCGGAGTCAGACTTCACCACAGCAGGCTCTTGGAGCTGGCCGTGCTCGGTACGCGGGGCATTGGTGAACAGATCTGACCGGATCAAAAAAACCGGAGCTCCTGTCGGCCGCGTATTCCCGATGCGCAATAATGCGGCGTAGAATGCGCCCCGATGGGTGCTTGAGCTTGAACCGCCATCGTTTGGCGGGGCTTGCAGCTTTAGTCCTGATCACTTCGCGAGAGTGGCATTGGCAACGCTTGACCAGCGGCAGCAGTCCATCGCCGATGATTTAGGCCGGCAATGGATGGACGGCGTCCGGTTGGCGGCGGCGGTCGGCGCGGCGTATTTTCTTGCTGCCCAGCTCAGTCTCGGCTTGCTGATGAAACCGGATGGCGTGGCCGTGTTCTGGCCCGCGGCCGGGATTTCATCGGGTGTTTTGATCTCTCTCGGGCCTCGCGCGAGATGGCCTGTCGCGGCCGGGGCAATGGTTGCAACCGTCGCCGCCAATTTGATGGGGGACCGAAATGTATGGGCCGCCGTTGCCTTCGCCGTGTGTAACGCCGCGGAGGCACTAATTACGGCCGGGCTGATTCAGCACTACTTCGGCGAGCGTTTCAGTCTCGATCGGTTGCGCCAGGTGCTCGGTCTGCTCGTGGCGGCGGTCGCCGGCACGGCCATTTCTGGCATCGGTGGGGCGATCGGATACAAGCTGTTCCATAGCCCGACGGTGTCGGTGCTCACCACCTGGCGGCATTGGTTCGCCTCCGATGTCGTCGGCATCATCGCCGTTACGCCGCTTGTGATTGGGCTCGCCGCCGCGGCGCGCGACCGGCCGCCTCGCGGCGAACTCGTGGAAGGCACCGTGGCGCTGTTGATCCTTGCCGCGATGACCGCGGTGATCATTTCGCTGCCTCAGGAGCCGTGGCAGACCGTCGTTCCGGGCGCGCTTTTGTTCCCAACCTTGTTATGGCTTGCCGCGCGTTGCCGGCCGCTCTTCGCCGCGTCCGGCGCTTTCCTCGTTTCGCTTACCGTTGTGTGGACGGCAATTCTCGGCATCGGTCATTTCGGCGACGTCACTCTGCCGATCGACGATCGCATCTTGCAAGCGCAGGCGGTTATTTTGGTCGTGGCACTCGGCGCATCGGTCCTGGCCGCGCTGTTTGCCGAGCGCAGAGAGAACGAGGCTCGTCTCGCCCACTCAAACATGATGCTTGAGCGAGAGCGGGACAATAAGCTCATGAATGTGGAGGCGATCACGGTCGCCATCGCTCATGAGGTAAGGCAGCCGCTGGCGGCGATCGTAGCCAACGGTAACGCGGCGCTGCGGTTCCTCGAGAAGGAGCCGCCGGATCGCGACGAAGTTCGCGCCGCCCTAAACCGGATCGTGAATGACGGCCATCGCACCAGCGAAGTGTTCGACGGCATCCGCGCGTTATTCCGAAAGGTCGATCAGGGGCGACAGCCGATAGACTTAAACAAGCTTATCGTCGGCGTTCTGCAATCGTTGCAGGGTGAGTTTAAGGATCGCGCTATCGAGCTTCGTTCGGAGCTGGCGCCCGAATTACCGCTCATCGACGGCCATGCGAGTCAGTTACAGGAGGTGATCATCAACCTCGTTCGCAATGCGATTGAGGCAATGGATAATGTCGCCGATCGCAACCGGATCTTGCGGGTGACGTCCGGGTCCCGCGACCGCGAGTCGATCGCTGTCGCGGTGCAGGACTCCGGGCCGGGAATCGATCCCAAACGGTTGGACGAGATATTCAATGCGTTTTTCACGACGAAGTCGCAGGGAACGGGACTGGGGCTGGCCATTTGCCGCATGATTATTGAACACCATGGCGGCCAGCTCATCGCTTCGTCGGATGGCAAAAGCGGCGCCCTGTTCCAGTTCGTTCTGCCTGTCGAGTCGGCGGATATAGTGAGTCTCGCCCGCGCGTAAGCGGTCGGTTCGCGGCGTCTCGGATGCGGCCCGCAGTATCCACAGCGTTGGAAATTCTCCTTAATTCCGCCGTCATTGGAACCGGATACTGGCAGAATGGGTGTCGGGCACTGCGAGGTGCCCATGTTTCGTGTTTTCAAAACCTTCGATGGCGCTGAAATTTTGATGCTTGCAGCTGCCAGCATCCTCGTTGTGACGATCACATATTTGTTCTGAGTGTTTCTTCTCCGATTGTCCTGCGCCATCCAGTCTTGATGACGAAGCAGCCTTTTGGGCGGTGGTGCCTTTCATTGCGACTTGCAATCACATCATCGTCAGTGAGCGCGTTGCGGCGGAGTTGAAGCCGAAAGCAATTACGATTGGCGTCCAGTCACCCTACCAAAGATTCCAGCCGCGTCTGAAGGCGGATCGATGCCGATCCAGGCGACGTAACGGTCCGGACGGACCAGGATGAACTTGGCCTCATAGGCTCTCCGGCCGTCCTCATAACTGTCCCGCACGATTTTCAGAGGCACGCGCATCGCCTCCGCCGCCTGCGCAAATTTAGTGACGGTTGCGTCTTCGCCGTCAAAAACAAATAACGCGAACTCCTTGCCGAGCTCCTCGAACACATTGCGTCCGGATCGAAGGCGCTGCGGCGGCAGGTGATGCCCTGCGCGGGCTTTGAATGTGTGCGTGCCGGAGGCGCTGCTCGTGCCATGCGGCGGTCCATAGACGATCGGCGATCCTTCGTAGTGGGGTTCGTAGGTCAAGACGCGCGGTGCGGCTGAATTAGCGTGGTCCTTCCACGCCCGTTCGAACTCCGCCCGATCGCGCTCGGGGCTATAGCGTTGCAGGAATTCCCTGTCGCGACGGATGCCCGCCTCGATGAAGTCTTGCGCGGTTTCCTTGAAGATCGGACGCCGCTCTTGGCTGTAGGTTGCAAGCAGCGCATCACCACCCCAGCCTTTAAGTTTAGCGGCGAGCTTCCAGCCGAGATTGACGACGTCATCGAGCCCGTTATTGAGACCGTAGGCGCCGTAGGGCGGATGCGAATGCGCTGCGTCGCCCGCAATAAAGACGCGACCAGCTTGATAGGTTTCGGCGACAGCGATGCGCAAATCCCAGAAGCCGACATAGTCGAATTCGCACGCGAAGGAAAAGCCAGCAGCTTTCTGTAGCAAGCCATGAAAGTCGTAGTTGTCGCGCGTGGTATTCGCCGGCACCGGAGAATGAAAGAACCAGCTCTCGCCAACGTCGACCCGCCCGAAGAATTGCCAATAGCCGTGCAGCTCGGGATGGATCACTCGATAGGTGGAGCGCGGCGGAAAACGTTCGAGCCTTTTGTGAAGTTCGCGAGAACGGAACAACGCCAGCACCATCAGCTGGTCGAAATCGGCGCCGCCACGTCCAATTCCTATTTGCTTGCGCGTGATCGAATGGCCGCCATCGCAGCCGACGCATAATCGCCCCGCAGAATGTCCCGTGCGCCGCCGCCGTCTTCAACAATGGCGACCTCTAAGCCGCCGGCATCCTGCTTGATCGTTTCCGCAATCCAGCCGAACCAGGCTTCCACATTGGCAAGCTGTGCCATCCGGGCACGCAGGACGTATTCGCCCTGATATTGCGGCAGACGCTCGTTTTCCTGAAAGTAGTAGGGGTTGACGATTTCGCGCAGTGGCGGCGCGTACCAATATTCATTGTTGAGATCGCGGTAGGCGATGATCCCGCTCATCGGATAGGACTTTGGCAACAGGCGCGCAGCGCGCAGCTCGTCCGCGATACCCCAAAAATGGAAATGCTCTACCGAGCGTTGGGTGAGATTTTGCCCTTTGGGGATGCGTTGAGGTTCGCGCCGCTGCTCGACAAGGGCGCAGTCGATCCCACGCAGGCCGAGGTCCACCGCAAGAGCGACGCCCACCGGTCCGCCGCCGACGATGACGACCTGGTATCGTTTTTTCATTTTGTGGATCACGATCGCTGACGCTGACGCTCGCTACTGCCGTACCAGCAGAATCGGATCGGACGATTCCGGCACCCGTTGCCAAGTGTTGGAGTCGTTCTCTTCGAATTGCCAGGATTGCCCGCGCGCCGAAAGCAACATCAATTCGCCTTCCTGCATGCGCCAACCGGTCGGATTAAAACGCATGACAAAAGGATCGCAGCCGGGCTTCAGCTTGAGCGTCAAGGCATCGGCGGCGGCGCCTGGGCCGGCGGGACTGTTCGCGAGCGTCAGTGTGCAAATCGTTTTGCCCGCGCCGCGCGCAATCGCCCAGTCGCCGGCCATATCGGTGGTTGTTCGCACCGGCGCCGCGGCCGCGGTCTGCAGGATGTAACGGCCTTCTTCCGGAGAAAAGCCGTCATACATGCCGCCTTCGACTTGAGTGAGATCAATCACGGCTTCGCCTTGCGCGTCGAGCAAGTGCAGGTCGCCGTAATTGTCGATCGCCCAAGCGGCGATATTCTTGGTCGACGGGAAGAGATTTGGACAGTTCTTGTCGATATCGAGTCGGCGGCCATTGGATGCCGCCTCGGCGCGGAAAGTAAAGTGGCAGGTCTTGTCGCGATCCGCGTTGGAAAATTCCCAGGCGCCGACCATGGCGGTAGCGTCGTCGTCTTTGCTGTTTTGCGGTTGCGGATTTCCCAGGTCTTGCGGCGGATTGCTGTCCGGCTGCGTTCCCTGCGCCAAAGCGGCGCCGCAGAGGCTCGCCGCAAACATTGCAAAGATTGCGAATTTACCGGCACTCATGCGACTGAAACTAGCACGCTCGCGACGCCGCGTCATGCGGCGGTCATGACGGAAACGCGCGCGTGCCGCGCAAGATCACGCGCGCCACGATTTGAAGGGTGTTTCCGGCACCGGCGTGAGCGGGGGCTTATCCGCGGCCCAGGCCGCGATGTTATCGACGACAAGCTGATCCATGCGTTCGCGCGTGTGCACCGACGCCGATCCAACATGTGGGAACAGAACCACGTTCTCCATCGCGATCAATTCCTTGGGGACGTCCGGCTCCTTGACGAAGACGTCAAGGCCCGCCGCCATGATGCACCCTTCGGCCAGCGCCTTGATCAAGGCCGGCTCGTCGACGACCGAGCCGCGCGCCATGTTGATCAAAATGCCATTCGGCCCGAGCGCATTCAGCACCTCGGCATTGATCATGTTTGCTGTCGCGGCGCCACCGGGCACGATGACCATCAGCGTGTCGACATCGCGGGCCATATCGAGCAGCTTCGGGTAATGCTGGTAGGCGATCTCCTGGCGCGGGCGGCGCGTGTGGTAGACGACCGGCACGCCGAAGGCATCGAGCCGCCGCGCGATCGCTTGCCCGATCGCGCCCATGCCGATCATCCCGACCGTGCGGTTGCGCAACGTCGCCTTGGTCAGCGGATAGGCCTTCTGCGGCCATTTCCCGGCGCGCAAATAGCGCTCGGCTTGCGGGAATTCGCGCACCGTGCACAGCAGCAATCCTAGCGCGGTGTCGGCGACTTCCTCGGTCAAAACTTTGGGCGTGTTGGTTACGACGATGCCATGCGTAGCCGCCGATTTGACGTCGATATGGTCGTAACCGACGCCGAAGCTCGATATGATCTGCAGTTGCGGAAAACGCCCCATGAACTGTTCGCCGATCCGTTCGGTCGTGGCGCTGCAGGCGATTGCCCGGACGTTGCGATGGACAGCAAAAAAAGCGCCACTGTCTTTCGCCTCGGCGGCCTTGTGAATCGTACCGACTGCTTCCAGGCCCTTGACGACGACAGGCTTCAGCGGCCCGATAAGGATGATCTCGCGCTTATTGACGTTCATCGCAAAGCCTTACACCAGCATCCTCACGGGCGACTCCATGAATGTCTTGACGGCCGTTAAAAGCGCCGCGCCCAGCGCGCCGTCCACGACCCGATGGTCGCATGACAGCGTCACGCTCAGCATGCTGGCAAAAGCGACCCCGCCGTTCTCCATTTCGACCGCCTGTCTGCGCGCGGCCCCTACGGCCAGAATCGTCGCATGCGGCGGATTGATGATGGCCGAAAACTCCCGCACGCCATGCATGCCGAGATTCGAAATCGCCGACGCACCGCCCTGGTAGTCGCCGGGTTTCAATTTCTTGTCGCGGGCGCGGGCCGCGAGCACCTTCATCTCGGCTGAAATCGCGCTAAGCGACTTGGTCTCGGCGCTGCGAATGACCGGTGTGATAAGGCCGCCGTCGAGCGCCACCGCCACGCCGATGTCGGAATGTTTGAAGCGGAGAATGCGATCCCCCGCCCATATTGCGTTAGCGGCCGGCACGGCTTGCAAGGCGAGCGCGAGCGCGCGAATGACGAAGTCGTCGAGCGACAGGTTTGGTTTACCATCCTTGTCCTTGGCGGCCGCGTTGTTCGCCTCTTCACGCAGCGCGACAAGCCGGCCGATGTCGACATCCGCCGTGAGACAAAAGTGCGGGATGGTTTGCGCGGCCTGCGTCAGCCGGATTGCAATCGTCCGGCGCATGCCGTCGAGCGGCACCTCATCGTAACTGCCGGCCTGGTACAATGCTTTGATCTCGGCAGCGGTCGGGCCGGTCGAAACGGTGACAGGACCTGCGCGCGGCGAGGGCGATGCATTGCCAATATCGCGCGCGACGATGCGGCCGTGTGAGCCGGAGCCATGAAGCTGGGAAAGATCGATACCGGCTTCGTTCGCCAGCCGTCGCGCCAAGGGTGTGACCGCAACGCCGCCAGGCAACTGCGCCGGACCATAGTTGCGTGCGGGCGTGCGCACTTCAAAGAATGGATCGAGCGAAATTCTGGGTTGTTGCGCGTCGGCCTCGTGTGAGGCCGCGACTTCGGCCGGCGCCGGTACCGGATCGGCGGGCGCCGCTGCGGCGGGTAGCGGCGTTTCGGCGGACGCCGTTTTGGGAACCGGAGGTACGGATGCCGGAGCAGCCGATTGATTGGCCGTGACCCGCGCCGCGCCATCCCCGATCACGCCAACAACGGTGCCGACCGGCACGACCGCGCCGGCAGGCACGCGGATTTCGACGAGAAATCCGGACGCGGTCGACGGCACTTCCATCGAGACCTTGTCCGTTTCGATCTCGAAAAGGCTATCGCCCGGCTTGATGGGTTCCCCAGCCGACTTGAACCATTTGGTGATTTTGCCCTCGGCGACGGTTTCGCCGAGTTGCGGCATCAACACGTCCATTACTTGATCCGTTCTCAAGTGACTTCGAGAGTCGAGTTGAGTGCCCGCAACACAAGCCGGTCGCCGTTCAAGTCGAAGCGCCGCACCAGATCGCCGCAATCCCCGGGTTGAACGCTGTCATGGCGATCATGCGTCACCGTTCCGGCTTGCTCGTCAATCATATAGGTGCCGAAATAGGCGATGTAGTCGGTGAGCGCGATCTTGGCCTCTTCCGGCGTCATCACCGCGCCGGCGCGCGTGCGCCCGATGTCCGGCGCGATCTGCACCGCCATCGCGCCGTGAGGACCGTAATAGATCATGCCCTTCGGGTTGGCGCCGCGATCCCAGTTGCCGCCGTTAATGCGGGTGCCGATGTAGCGCCAGGCGCCGAGCTGGTTTTTGGCAGCGTCACTTTCGGTCATGGTATTTCGGTCCCGGTGCCTTCGCCCGTTTCACCATGTCGCCGAAATGTACTGCGTCTCCATGAATTCCATCAGGCCTTCATGCGCGCCCTCGCGGCCGAGCCCCGATTGTTTGACGCCGCCGAACGGCGCCGCGGGATCGGAGACAAGACCGCGATTGAGTCCGATCATGCCGAAATCGAGTTTTTCCGAAACGCGCATGCCGCGGCTCAAATCCTTGGTGTAGAGATAGGCGACGAGGCCGTATTCGGTATTGTTGGCCCGTGTGATCACCTCGTCCTCCGATTTGAAGGACTGGATCGAGGCGACCGGGCCGAAGATTTCCTCGTTGAGCATTTTGGCGTCGTCGGAAACGTTGGCGAGCACGGTGGCTGGATAGAAAAAGCCGGGACCGCCGGGCGCCTTGCCGCCGGTAAGCACCTGGGCGCCTTTCTTGACCGCGTCGTCGACGAGTTCGATCACTTTGTCGAGGCCGTCCTTGTTGACGAGCGGCCCGAGCGCAACGCCGTCGTCGAGCCCATTCCCCATCCTCAAGCCGCCCATCTTCGCGGTCAGCTTGTTGGCGAATTCGTCATGCACCTTCTCATGGACGTAGAAACGATTGGCGGCGGTGCAGGCCTCGCCCATATTGCGCATTTTGGCGATCATCGCACCGTCGATGGCGGCGTCGATATCGGCGTCCTCGAACACGATGAAGGGTGCGTTGCCGCCGAGCTCCATCGCCGGCTTGACGACGTTGTCGGCGGCTTCATGCAGGAGCTTGCGGCCGACCTCGGTCGAGCCGGTGAAAGACACGACACGCACGCGTGGATCGTGCAGCATCGCGCTGACGACCTCGCCGGAAGAGCGCGACGGAATCACGTTGACGACGCCGGCGGGAACGCCGGCTTCCTCGAGGATGGGCATCAGCGCCAGCATGGTGAGCGGCGTATCGGACGCCGGCTTGAGCACCACCGCGCAGCCGGCGGCCAGCGCGGGTCCGATTTTGCGCGTCGCCATCGCGGCGGGAAAATTCCACGGCGTCACCAGCACGGCAACGCCGGCCGGTTTGTGATGAACGAAGATGCGCGCGCCCGAGGAGGGCGCGACGGAATTCTGGCCGGTATTGCGCACCGCCTCCTCGGCGTACCAGCGGAAGAACTCCGCGGCATAGGCGACTTCGCCGCGGGAATCGGCCAGCGCCTTGCCGTTCTCGATGGTGATGAGTTTGGCGAGCCGTTCGGCGTCGCGCATGATCAGTTCGTAGGATTTGCGCAAGACTTCCGCGCGCTCGCGCGGTTTCTTGGCCGCCCAGGCGGGAAATGCGTTGCTTGCCGCGTCGAGCGCGGCCATGGCGTCATCGACGGTCGCGCTTGCGACCGAGGCGACCTTGTTTTCGGTTGCCGGATCGATGACGTCGAAACGGTTGCCGTCGGAAGATTTGCGCCATTTGCCGCCGATCCACAAATCGGTCGGGACGTTGGCGAGAAGATTGTCGTACATGGCCATGATGGCACCTCATTCCACTTCGCGTCTTGGCCGGACGTGTCCCGGCCATCCCGATCAATTCAACACGAGCGTGCGAAATCCATCGGGATCCCCGGGACGAGCCCGGTGATGACACGGGCAAATCAACTTTCCATCGCGCGTCTTACCCGATCGATAATCCTGTCGGCAGTCGGCAGGGCGAGATCTTCAAGCGTATCGGCGGCGGGCAGCGGGATGTGCGGCGTCGTGATCCGCACCGGCGGGCCGTCGAGGTCGTAAAAAGCTTCGTCGGCGACGATCGAAACGATCTCCGCGCCCCAGCCGCACAGCCGCGGATTTTCCTCGACCGTGAACAGGCGATGGGTGCGCGCGACCGAGCCGAGAATGGCCTGTGTGTCGAGCGGAACCAGCGAACGCACGTCGATCACTTCACAGTCGGTGCCATGCTCGGATTTGAGTTTTTCCGCCGCGGCAAGCGCGCGCGGCACCATCAGCGCTAGCGCGACGATGGTGGCGTCCTTGCCGGGCCGCACGATGGTTGCCGTGCCAAGGCGATCGACAATCTCGCCGTCCGGCACGTCGCCTTTGATCGGATAAAGGGATTTGTGCTCGAGGAAAATCACCGGGTCGGGGTCGCGCACCGCTGCGGCGAGAAGCCCGATAACGTCGCGCGGAGATGATGGCGCGACCACTTTCAGCCCCGGAATCATCATGCACCAGTTCTCCACGCTTTGCGAATGCTGCGCGCCAAATCGCGCACCGCCGCCGTTGCCGGTCCGCACGACCAGCGGACATTTGATCTGTCCGTTCGACATGTAGCGGCTCTTGGCGAATTCGTTGGCGATATAGTCGAAGCACACGGCGAAGAAATCCGAGAACATGATTTCGGCGATCGGCTTCAATCCGGTCATGGCCGCGCCCATGGCGGCGCCGAGAATCGCCTGTTCGGAAATCGGCGTATCGCGCACGCGCGAGGGTCCGAACTGTTCGTAAAGGCCGACCGTCGCTTTGAATACACCGCCGGCCTTGCCGATATCCTCGCCGAGGAAAACCACGTCGGGATCGCGCGCCATTTCCTGCGCGATGCCGCGCGCGACGGCCTCGCGATAGGTCA
>DASPWC010000298.1:0-4861 GCA_035622055.1 Xanthobacteraceae bacterium
GATCTCGAACGGATTCCAGTCGACGAGGTACTGACCGCACTCGCTGTTCAGTCTGACAAAGGCTTGAGCAGCGCGGAGGCGGCAAAGCGATTGGCAAAATATGGACCAAACGCCATCGTCGAAAAGCAGATAAGTCTGGCGCGCAAGATTTTGCAGCACTTTACCGGGCCGATCGCCTACATGATCGAGGCGGCAGCCATCGTTTCCGCCATCATCGGCCACTGGGACGATTTCATTATCATCACCGGACTATTGCTGTTCAACGCCGCGCTCGAATTCTGGCAGGACCACAAGGCATCAACAGCATTGGCGGCCCTCAAAAAAGGATTGGCACCGGAAGCGACGGCGCTGCGTGACGGCAAGTGGCAAACCATCCGAGCCGTGACGCTTGTCCCCGGCGACGTTGTCAAGGTTCGGCTCGGGGTCATCGTTCCTGCCGATCTTCGATTCGTGGATGGCGATTACGCATCCATTGATCAGGCGGCTTTGACCGGAGAATCCGTACCTGTTGCAAAGAAAGTGGGGGAGGAGGCTTATGCGAGCAGCGTCGTCAAGCAGGGTGAAATGCAAGGAATTGTCATCGCGACCGGAGCCAAAACCTTTTTTGGTCGCACCGCCCAGCTTGTCGCGGGCGCCGGCACTATCAGCCACGCACAGAGGGCGATGTTTCAAATCAGTAATTTCCTGATTGTCGTCGCTGTCGCGCTGGCGCTGATCATGGTGTCCGTCAAGGTGTATCATGACCTCATCATCGCCGATGACTGGAGTCTCGAGGACGCGCTCGGTATATTGCAATTCGTCCTCGTTCTGCTGGTCGCGTCGATCCCAGTCGCCATGCCGGCAGTATTTTCCATTACTATGGCGCTTGGCGCGCTGGCGCTATCCAAGCAAAAGGCGATCGTCTCCAAACTGTCCGCCATCGAGGAAATGGCGGGAGTCGACATTCTGTGCTCGGACAAGACCGGGACCTTGACCAAGAACCAGCTCACCCTTGGCCATCCAATTCTGTTTTCCGCGAACGACGCCGAGGATTGCGTCCTCGCCGCTGCGCTCGCTTCGAAAATCGAAGATCGGGACGCCATCGATACGGCGGTCATCGACGCGTTGAAGGATCGAAGCGCGCTGAAGAGCTGCCATCAGGTGAAATACCTTCCCTTCGATCCAGTGACCAAGCGTACCCAGGCAACGATCACCGACGCCCAAGGAAAAACCGTGATCGTCAGCAAGGGCGCGCCTCAGGCAATCCTTGATCTCGCCAAGCCTTCCTCCGACGTTGCGCAGCGGGTCAAGAAGACCGTCGATGAACTAGCGGCCAGAGGCTCGCGAGCGCTCGGCGTCGCACGATCCGAAGACGCGGGACACACCTGGTCGTTGCTCGGCATTTTGCCGATGTTCGATCCGCCGCGTGACGATTCCAAAGCGACGATCGAAAGGGTCCATGAAAAGGGCGTGCGGTTGAAGATGATCACGGGCGACGACACGGCCATTGCGATCGAGACCGCGCGCCAGCTCGGCATGGGCACGCACATCATACCGGCCGCCCAGGCTTTTCCGAAGGACATGGACCCCGACGACGTCCGGCCGCAGATCGCCGATGCGATCGAGCGGGCGGACGGCTTTGCCCGCTCTTCCCGGAGCACAAATACGCGATCGTCAAGGCTCTGCAGGCCCGCGGCCATATCGTCGCAATGACTGGCGACGGCGTCAACGATGCCCCGGCCCTCAAGCAGGCGGATTGCGGTACGGCCGTATCCGGCGCTACCGATGCGGCCCGCGCGGCCGCCGCCCTCATCCTCACTGCGCCTGGTCTGTCCGTGATCAACAACGCGATCGATCAAGCCCGCCGTATCTTCGGCCGGATTACCAGCTATACGATCTACCGGGTGGCATTGACCATGGACATCCTGTTCCTTGTCGTCCTTTCCACCATCTTCCTCGATTTCACGCCGCTCACGGCGATCATGATCGTCATCATGTCGCTGCTCGACGACGCGCCGATCATGACCATTGCCTATGACAACACTCCGGTGAGCGGGAAACCGACCCGCTGGCACATACCGCGTCTACTGACCGTTGCCGGCGTGCTTGGCCTGTTCTCGATCTTCGAATCGTTCGGGCTGTTATTGATCGGTGTCCGCGTGCTCTCACATTCCGATCTGCAGCAATACTTTGGATTGGCGGACCGCCATCAGCTACAGACGGTTATGTTCCTGCAGTTGATCGTCGGCGGCCACTTGCTGCTGTTCGTGACCCGGACGGAGCGCTGGTTCATTCTGCCGCCATTCCCGGCGACGCCTCTGCTCGTCGCGATCCTTCTGACCCAAGTCGTGGCCGTCCTGATGTGCGGTTTTGGTTGGCTCGCCCCACCGATCCCGTGGCGCCTGATCGCATGGGTGTGGGCTTACAGCATTGGCTGGATCTTCGTACTCGGCGGCGTACGCCTCGCGACCGAGCGCTTCGCTGCTTATCGCACCACCCGGCAGGCGGAAAGCGTTCTTGTCGTAAACCAGCCGCTGCGGCTGCATGCGGCTCCTTGATGGAATTCAGAATAGACTACCGGCGCATCCTCCTTCGCAGCGCCGGACTAACGTCGGCTATTGGCACTTTTCGATCGTTCTGGCAGCTCGTCACTTTGGCCGATAAAAACACCTAGCCTAACCTAGACATGGCGCTTGACCGCGACGCAGAGCGCTGGTGAAGTCACGAGTTCCCATGAGGGGCCGAACCGTGCGATATGACGTCGAGGCCGATTGGCAGCTTCTCAACACTTGCAATTATCGATGTGCATATTGCTTTCATTCCGATGAAATCCTCGGCGAAAAGCTCAAAAAATACGCCGATCCGGAGGTTTGGAGCCGCGCCTTCGATCAGACGGGGCTGCGTTGGCTTGTCCACATGACCGGAGGAGAGCCCGGCGCCTACCCTGGTCTTCCAGAGCTTTGCAAATACCTGACTCAACGTCACCTCATTTCGATAAACTCAAATATGACCGGGTTGTCTTGGGAAAGTTTCGCCCAACAGATCGATCCCGATACTGTCACCTTCATTAACGCTGGCCTTCATTTGACAGAACGCCAGCGCAAGAACGGGACTGCGATCTTTCTAAAAAATGTCGAGCTGTTGAGTGAGAGGAAATTTCCCGTCTTCACGTCGCTCGTCATGACGCCAGATGCCCTGGCGAGGTTCGCCGAGGCAAAAGAACTGCTTGCGACCATTGGAATGTTTCCGATCCCCAAGGCAATGCGTGGTAAATTCGAGGAGAAATGGTATCCACTCGCGTATACGGAAAGAGAACGAAAATTGTTCCGCTCCTACTCCAGACTGGCTCGCGATTTCTATGCTGACACCCTGGCTAAATTACCAGAACGGCCAACTGTAGATGTTTTTAACGACGACAGCATTCTTGATGGAGAACCCAACTTCCGAGATTTGTCTTGCGACGCGGGGCGCCTGTTTTTCAAGATTGAGCCGAACGACGATGTACTTCGCTGCGGCCCGTCAAAATCATACGGAAACATTTTGAAGGGCACGTTGATCCGAAACGACGGGCCTATGCCATGCGACAATGGTTATTGCTTTTATTTTTGTCAGAAGTACTGCGAGAGACCGCTTTATGATTCCGTTAGCTCGAGCGACACCGCCTCGGACACGACGCGGCGCACGGTGTGCGGAACGCGAAGGCCCATCCTCGATTTACGCCGCCTCTGGTAGCGGCTGCAGACCCGGTGAGTTCCGGTCGGGTAACGACACGAATGAATTGGCAGCAAGCTAGGGCTTAGGCAGGATTCGCCCGATCTTCGCCCGATTAAGCGGTTCGCTACCAGCAGCATAACCGTTCTGTTGCAGGATGTACGCGGTAATAGTTATGTACTCGGCGTCCGGCAGTGAATCCGGAGCATTCGCCGGCATGTTCGAGTGTTCGAAATGATAGAGAGCACCGAGCGGTTTGCCCGTCCATTTATTCAGAAAGGCTGACCCCTTGAGCGCGGGCCCCAGCGCCCCGCTCAGGTCCGGCCGATGGCACTCGGCGCAGTAATTATTGAAGAGCTGGTGGCCTTGCTCGGCTTGGGCCTGCTGGAACCAACCGGTCGTAGCTTGCGACGTCTGCTGTGCTTTCGCGAACGAACCTCCCACCAGCGCGCACACTCCTGAGATCAGGATCAAGCCTATTCGTGACACGGCAAGCTCCTCCCTCTGATGAAGCGGCGTGCATTGTACAGGCAATGCACCATTGTACGCCTCCGCGGGGATTTTATCGCAGAAATCCACTCTGACAATGACGGGTGAGTGCGTTTATGGCCAAGCCGCGCGCGGCTTGTACACCGCTGCGCAGGTTCCGATACGCGGCCTTGAGGACGCGATCGGTCGAGCGGGCGAAAGCCTCGCACCGAAAAAGAACTGCGCACAAAATGTCTTCGCTCAGTGAAGCGGTTTTGAAGACGGAGGCGCCGTTCGATCACTCGGGTTTTCGGCAACGGGTCCCTTGCCACTAGCCAGAACGCGGCCCAAGCCTCGGCATGCTTCGCTTGGAACGGCGAAACAAACTTCGGACCCATCAGCTGCCGCGAGCGTCAAGAGCAGACCGGTGCCGTCCTTGGATTGTTCGACCGTCCAACGGTCGAGCGGCAGGACAAACCGCACGGTCGACTGGCCGGGAACATTCCGTACTGCCGGTGCGAGCGCTGACGGCAACGTCCTTGCGATCGCTTGCGCTTGCTCAAGCGAAAGCTCGACCGACACATTCACCCCGCGCTCGTCGATGAGGTCGATGCCGACGGCGTCGCCGTCGGCAACGAGCCCGCAATGGGTCAACGCGGCGCTGCGGATTTTCATCGACGCATCACCAGCGCAGAGCGGCGGT
>DASPWC010000299.1:0-2411 GCA_035622055.1 Xanthobacteraceae bacterium
GCGAGTCGGTAACGCCGGCGAGGCGTGTAGCTCCGCGCAACTCGCCTGCCACTGATGAAAGTATTCTTCGATCGCAACACCGGTGCGCCCGGGCCAGCGGTTGAGCGCGCCCAGTGCCTCGATCGAGGAAGGCACCTGCTCATATTCGCCGAGAATGGTGAGGCAGGCCGCCTGCGCGAACGGATTAAGCCCGGGCACTTCGATCTCGCCGCGGTGATCGGCAAACCACATGACCGGATCGTGAGTTAATCCTTGTTTGTCGGCGAGCGCGGAATATTGCTGGATCATGTTGCGGCGATAGTCAGCGATAGCCTCGCCGAACGCATTGTCGCCGGCAAAGGGCGGATCCCGCTGCCAGCTTTCCGCGAGACGGCCGAGACCCCGGATTGAAAATGCCTCCACCATCGCTTCCTCAAGCCATTGGCATGGCGGCTTCGGCTTGGCGTGCGCCTGCCAGCTATTGGCCATGACGTGGCCGAGCTCGTGGCCGAACTGATAGGCGAGTTTGGACCAGTCCCGTTCGCCGATGTCGACGATCACCCAGGCCGTGCTGCTGCCATCGGGGTGCAACCAAACGGCGGGGGGTCCGGAGGTGTGCTCGTCAACGCGCAATCGCGTCGGCTGACGGTCGGACAGAAGGCGGACATCGTCGAGACAGGCATGCCGCATGCGTTCCACGACCAGATCGGCCGAGCGCGGAAGCATGCGACCCCAATCGCCGGCGAGTTCGATGGGGGCGGTCAGTAGCGTCGGAGCCTGCTCAATCGGTGGGGAAAGCTGCGCCATGACTGCCAAAGACGCCTTCCGCGTGCTCGCGGCGCCACTGTCATAGGCGCCAAGGACGGCCCCCGAGCCGGCGATGACTTTGATGATGAACTCGCGCCGTCTCATGGCGGCACCTTAGCTGACTCTGCTACCCAAACCTACAAGCACGCTTCGAAGAGGAGGGGGTAGCAAGCCTCGCGCATTGATTCTAAGCAATTAAGCAAGGCAGGGCGACGCGCTTGCGTGGGCCCAAACCACTGGGCAAGAATAGTCATCCCTCATCGGTAATCGCTGGAATGTGCGGAATAATTGGAATCATCGGACAGGAGCCGGCTGCTCCTCAACTTATCGACGCGCTCAAGCGCCTTGAATATCGCGGCTACGATTCCGCGGGCGTTGCCACGCTCGAGAACGGCAAGCTGACGCGGCGGCGCGCCGAAGGTAAGCTGAGAAACCTGGAGAGCAGGCTGGCGCGAGAGCCGCTCCAAGGCACGATCGGCATCGGGCACACCCGCTGGGCGACCCACGGCCGCCCGACCGAAAACAACGCCCATCCGCACGCGACGGAAAAATTAGCGGTCGTGCACAATGGCATCATCGAGAATTTCAGCGAGCTGCGCCGCGAGCTGGAGCAAAACGGCGCCAAATTCGCGACCGACACCGACACCGAGGTCATTGCGCACCTGGTGACGCAGGAAATGAACAAAGGTGCGTCACCGGTCGAGGCCGTCAAGGCGGCCTTGCCGCGATTGCGCGGCGCCTTCGCCTTGGCCTTTCTGTTTGCCGGCGAAGACAACCTTCTGATCGGCGCGCGAAAAGGTTCGCCGCTCGCGATCGGTTTCGGCGACGGTTCGATGTATGTCGGCTCCGACGCGATCGCGCTGGCGCCGTTTACCGATCAAGTCAGCTATCTCGAGGACGGCGATTGGGTGATCATCACGCGAAAAGGCGCCGAAATACACGACAGCGGTGGCGCTATTGCGCAGCGCGCCGTGCTCAAGTCGCAAGCCTCGGTGCTGCTTATCGACAAGGGCAACCACCGCCATTTCATGGCAAAAGAAATTCACGAACAGCCCGAAGTCGTCGGCCACACGCTGGCGAATTATCTCGACATGGCGGCCGAGCGGGTAAATCTGCCGATCAAGCTGCCGTTTGATTTTCGCGCGCTCAGCCGGATTTCGATCGCCGCCTGCGGCACCGCCTATTACGCCGGCATGGTGGCGCGCTATTGGTTCGAGCAGTTTGCGCATTTGCCGGTCGATGTCGACATTGCTTCCGAATTCCGCTACCGCCACGTGCCGCTGACGGCGGGCAATCTGTCGATCTTCGTATCGCAATCCGGAGAAACCGCCGACACGCTTGCTTCGCTGCGTTATGCGCGCGCCCATAAGCAGCATGTCCTCTCGGTCGTGAACGTGCCGACCTCGAGCATCGCGCGCGAGAGCGATCTTGTCATGCCGACGCTGGCCGGGCCGGAAATCGGCGTCGCATCGACCAAGGCTTTCACGTGCCAGTTGGCGGCGCTTGCTTGCCTCGCGATTGCGGCCGGCCGCGCCCGTGGCGTGCTCGATGAAAGCGACGAAAAAGCGCTGGCGCATGCTTTGATCGAAATGCCGCGTCAGCTCAACGACGCTTTGGCGCTCGAG
>DASPWC010000300.1:0-3055 GCA_035622055.1 Xanthobacteraceae bacterium
TGCCAGTGTTCGAGCTGTCGGCCGGTGGTCAGGATGAATGGATAATCTTCGCTGGGCGTCTCGTCGGGCGGCTGAAGTTTTGCCGCCACCAATTTGCCGAAGCCGCCGGGACGCGGGAAACCCTTCTCGAAAACCACATCATGTCCGGGCCGCTCCGGAGCGTCGGCCGGATAAGTGACGGAGCTCTCGCGCTGCACGCGGTCCCAGGAAATGTTGTCGAGTGACGGCATTAGCGACGCCATCTCCGTATAGATTTCGTCGGGTCCGGCGTAATTCCACGGCAGCCCGATGCGGCGGCCAATCTCCTGAACGAGCCACCAGTCATGCCGGGTATCGCCCGGCAGAGGCAGCGCCTGCCGTCCCATCTGCACTTGGCGATTGGTATTGGTGACCGTGCCATCCTTCTCAGGCCAAGCCGAGGCTGGCAGTACGACATCGGCGTAGATCGCGGTCTCGGTGAGGAAAAGATCCTGCACGACGAGATGCTCCAGATGAGCAAGCGCTTCGCGGGCGTGGTTGAGGTCCGGATCCGACATCGCGGGGTTTTCGCCCATGATGTACATACCCTTGATGACGTTGGCATGGACCGCTTTCATGATCTCGACCACGGTGAGGCCTTTCGCGGGGTCGAGCTTGACGCCCCAAGCGTCCTCGTAGCGGGCCCGGATCTGCGGATCGTCCACCGACTTGTAGTCCGGGTAGAACATCGGAATGAGGCCTGCGTCGGAAGCACCTTGCACGTTGTTCTGGCCGCGCAGCGGATGCAGTCCCGTGCCAGGTCGGCCGATCTGGCCGGTGATGAGCGATAGCGCGATCAGGCAGCGCGCATTGTCGGTTCCGTGGGTGTGTTGCGAAATGCCCATGCCCCAGAAGATGATCGCAGATTTGGCGCGCGCGAATTTGCGCGCCACCGCGCGCAGCACGTTCGGCTCGATGCCGCAGATCGGCGCCATCTCCTCCGGCGTATAGTCCTTAATGCTTTCGGCGAAATGCTTGAAACCCTCGACGTAGGTCTGGATGTACTGCTCGTCGTAGAGCTTTTCCGAAACGATCGTGTTGAGAATGCCGTTGAGGAGCGCCACGTCGGTACCGTTCGTGAATTGCAGCATGTGCGTAGCATGGCGTTTTAGCGCTTGGCGGCGCGGATCGGCAACGATCAGCGTCGCGCCGCGTTTGGCGGCTTGCTTGAAGAAGGTCGCCGCGACCGGATGATTTTCGGTCGGATTGGCGCCGATCACGAAAATCACTTCGGAGTTCTTGCACTCATTGAAACTCGCCGAAACGGCGCCGGAGCCGATCCCTTCCATCAGCGCCGCGACCGAAGAGGCATGACATAGCCGGGTACAGTGATCGACATTGTTGGTGCCGAAGCCGGTGCGAACGAGCTTCTGGAATAGGTATGCTTCCTCGTTCGATCCCTTGGCCGAGCCGAAGCCGGCCAGCGCCTGTGGCCCGTCGCGGTCGCGAATTTTCTTCAAGCCCGCAGCGGCGCGGTCGAGCGCCTCTTCCCAGGTCGCCTCGCGGAAATGCGTCCACGGATTCGACGGGTCGAACGGCTCGTTCGCGATTTTCGGCACGCCGTCCTTGCGGACCATCGGTTTGAGCAGGCGCTGCCGATTGTGGACGTAGTCGAAGCCGAACCGGCCTTTGACGCAGAGCCTGTTCTCGTTGGCAGGGCCGTTCCTGCCGGTGACGTAGAGAAGCTTGTCGTTCTTGATGTGATAGGTGAGCTGACAGCCAACGCCGCAATAGGGACACACGCTGTCCACCGACCGGTCGGCCTTTCCGGTGAAGACGTTCTTGTCGTCCACCACCGTCGCCGGCATCAGCGCGCCGGTTGGACAGGCCTGCACGCATTCACCGCAGGCAACGCAGGTCGAGGCGCCCATCGGATCGTCAAAATCAAATACGATCTTCTCAGTGTGACCGCGGCCGGCCATGCCGATTACGTCGTTCACCTGGACTTCGCGGCAGGCGCGGACGCAAAGATTGCATTGGATGCAGGCATCGAGATTGACCGCCATCGCCGGATGCGAGCGGTCGGGCGCCGGCTCAGCGCGGCGCGTGAAGCGGCCTTGTTCGATATTTAGCCGTGTCGCGATCTTCCACAATTCGGAATCGGGGTCGTGCGCCACTTCGCGCGCCGGCTGGTCGGCGAGGAGAAGCTCGGCCACCATTCGCCGCGCGGTCTTGGCGCGGTCGGTTTGCGTCCGCACTTTCATGCCCGTCGACGGCTTGCGGATACAGCTTGCGGCGAGCACCCGCTCGCCTTCGATCTCAACCATGCAGACGCGGCAATTGCCGTCGGGCCGATAGCCGGGTTTGGGCAGATAGCAAAGGTGCGGCAATTTGATGCCTAGGCGCCGGGCGGCGCGGAAAATCGTCTCGCCTTCGCGAATGTCGATCTCGCGGTCGTCGATCGTGAAGGTCTTCGTCTCAGTCATAACATCTTCCTCTGCGGAATGACGGAATAGGGTTTACGAATCACCAATGTCCCAGCGGTTTCTTCAGTTCATCCGGAAAATATTTTAGCACACACAGCAACGGGTTGGGCGCCGCCTGGCCGAGGCCGCAAATCGACGCGTCGCGCATCAATGTGGACAGCTCCTCGAGCAGCGCCGCGTCCCACGGCCCCTTGGCCATGAGATCCGCCGCCTTCTCGGTGCCGACGCGGCAGGGCGTGCATTGGCCGCAACTCTCATCTTCGAAGAACTTGATGAGATTAAGCGCCACTGCCTTCATATCGTCCTTGTCGGACAGAATCACAACGGCGTGGGAACCGACGAAACAGCCGTATTTTTCCAGCATTCCGAAATCGAGCGGGATGTCCGCCATCGACGCCGGCAAAATACCGCCCGAAGCGCCACCCGGCAGATAGCCCTTAAACGTGTGGCCCTCGGCTATGCCGCCGCAAAACTCCTCGATCAATTCACGCACCGTCACGCCGGCGGGAGCGAGCTTCACGCCCGGATTTTTCACCCGGCCCGACACCGAAAAGCTGCGGAAGCCCTTGCGGTCATGCCGGCCTTGCGAAGTGAACCATTCGACGCCGCGC
>DASPWC010000301.1:0-6016 GCA_035622055.1 Xanthobacteraceae bacterium
ACCTGACCGGCATGGCGCATAAGATATTCGAGCAGGCGAAATTCGCGCGGCTGCAATTGTACCTCTTGGCCGGCGCGGCTGACCTCATGGGACAGCCGGTTGAGTTCGAGGTCGCCAACGCGATAGACCGTTTCCTCTCCACGGTTGCCGCGCCGGCGCGCCAAGGCCTCGACTCGCGCCAGCAACTCCGAGAATGCATAGGGCTTTGCCAGATAATCGTCTCCCCCGCTGCGCAGGCCTTTGACCCGGTCGTCGACCTGGCCGAGCGCGGAGAGAATCAGAACCGGCGTTTCGACCGATTTGGTCCGCAACGCGCCAATGACCGAAAGGCCATCCCGCTTCGGCAGCATACGGTCGACGATTAGAACGTCGTATTCGCCGTCGAGCGCGAGCTGGAGCCCCTCCTCGCCGTCGCTGGCGCAGTCCGCGATATGACCGACTTCACGAAACGCCTTGACCAGGTAGTCGGCCGCGTCGCGATCATCTTCGATGATGAGAAGACGCATGGTTAATCGTTCGTCGCTGCGTTTTAAAATTGGGTGGGATAATACATCCCCGCACCAGCGATATAAAAGTGAGGGGGTGGCGAGCGTAGGCCCGCCACCCCCCTTACCACTCCGCTCCGGCGGGGGCGACGGATGCCGGGAGGCAGAGTTGGTGTCCAGCGGGGACGGATCTTTCGATCCGCCCCCAGGGTACGCCCGCCAGCGGGGGCGACGGATGCCGGCGGATGCCCCTTTAGTTGGAGCCCTGCCCTTTCACAGCAAAGCAAAAAGGCTCCACAATTTCTCCGGCACGATGCCTGTCACAAACAGGCACGGCCGCGCTTAGGCGTTGCCAAGAGGCAACGCGACGAACTTGGTGCCGTCGTTGGACTTCACCCTGAACAAAACCGTGTGCTTGCCCTCGGTCCGCGCATCGGCGAGGCTTTTACGGACGTCGGCGGGCGTCGCAACTTTTTTGCCCGCCACTTCGAGGATCACGTCACCGACCTGAAGGCCATGCTCGGCGGCGATGCCATCGGCATTGACACCCGTGACCACCACGCCCTCGCCGCCAGAACCCGATACTTTGCTGCTCGGCGCCAGCGTAAGCCCGAGCTTTGGCAGTTCGCTATCCGGCACATCATGCGGATTTTGATCGCTTGGCGCTGCCGAAGCCTCTTTCTCGTTCGGCAAGGTGCCGAGCGTCAGCGTCACTGTCTTGGCTTGACCCTGATGAATGACGCCGAGCTTGACCGACGTGCCGGGCGCCATGGTGCCGATTTTGCGGGCGAGCTCGCGCGGATCGTGGACCGGAGCATCATCGACCGAGGTGATAACGTCGCCGCTCTGGATGCCCGCCTTGGCGGCCGGGCTGTCCTTTTGCGGCTCGGACACGAGAGCTCCCGTCGTCTCTTTCAAGCCCATGCTGTCGGCGAGATCGGGCGTCACGGTCTGGATTTGCACCCCGATCCAACCGCGCGTTACCGTGCCTTTGTCGTGCAACTGTGCCACGACGCTTTTGACGGTGTCCGCTGGAATGGCGAAGGCGATACCCACCGAACCGCCGGATGGGGAAAAGATCGCTGTGTTGACGCCGATCACGTTGCCGTCGACGTCGAAGGTGGGACCGCCCGAATTGCCTTTGTTGACCGGCGCATCGATCTGGATGAAATCGTCATAGGGACCGGCGCCGATGTCACGGCCCCGCGCCGAGACGATGCCGGCGGTGACGGTGCCGCCGAGCCCAAACGGATTGCCGACCGCGAGAACCCAGTCGCCCACACGCGGCGAACCATCCGCAAGTTTCACAAACGGGAAATTGCCGCCGTCGACCTTGATCAGAGCCAGATCGGTGCGCGGGTCTGCGCCGATCACCTTGGCGCTGTGGGTCTTGCCATCGTCGGTGGTGACCTCAACGTTTTCCGCATCGTGCACGACGTGGTTGTTGGTTACCGCATACCCGTCACCCGAGATGAAAAAGCCGGACCCTTGACCGGTAATCACCTCATGGCCGTGCGTATTGGGCATGCCAAAGCGTCTGAAGAAACGCTCGAAAGGCGACCCGGGAGGGAAAGGTAGATCGTCGTCGCTGACATCGGGACTGGCCGGACGATCGATCTTGACCCTGACCGAAATCACCGCCGGTTTAACCTTCTCCACAATATCGGCAAACCCGATCGGACGCTGCGGTATCTGCTGAACCTTCTCGCTCAAATTTTGCGCGTACGCCGCGGTGCCGAAGGCATATTGTGACGGCATCCCAGGCGAGAAAGAAAGCGCGGCCACGCCCGCGCCCGCGATTGTCGTCGCCAAGAACGCCATTCGCCGCGCCGACAGACGACGTCGTGCTGCCCGGAAATTACCGTTCATGTATCGTCTCCAAAAGCTTATCGGTTCCACGTCGCCACGAAGGTGTTGTGGCCGAAGATGGGAGGGTGAGCCTTACCGCGCTCTGTCGGCAGCATTAAAAATTTGTAATGTCGCGCGACCGAAGAAATAAAAGATAAAAATCATGCACTTAGACCCTGCGGTTTTGCTCTTGCCACAGCAAAGGTCTTCAGATGTCGCGTGAAACCTAGGAGCTTGGTCCTTCCTGCAAAATCTGCGCAAGCCGCTTTTCCTCGGCGCCGCTGAGTTTTGCCTCTTCGGGAATCGCTGTTCGCTCGCCTCGCTTCCCCCGCATGGACAGAAGCACGATGCCAAGGACCAGGATCGCAGGCGGCAAACCCCACAATGCCGCCGTGCGCCACGACAAACGCGGCTTGAGCAGTACGAATTCCCCGTAACGAGCGACCAAAAAATCGAGAATTTGCGCGTCAGTGTCGCCCGCTTTGATCCGTTCGCGCACCAGAACGCGCAAGTCATGCGCCAACGGAGCTTCTGAATCGTCGATCGACTCGTTCTGGCATACCATGCAGCGCAACTGTTGCGACAGCGCGCGCGCGCGGGCTTCTTGCGAGGGGTTCGACAGCATCTCGTCAGGCTGCACCGCCAACAGAGGCGTCGGCCAAAGCAACCCAATCAGAAATGTCAACGCGAGCAGCCTTTTCACCGTCTTCACTCCGCCGCTTGCAAGACCGCCCTGGCTTTGGCCGGCCGCGGGGCGCCGACGCGCAGTCGGCGATCAGAGAGCGAAAGTGCCCCGCCGACGAACATGATCGCGGCGCCGAGCCAGATCAGCAGAACGTGTGGCTTGAAGTAGAGTCGCACCGCCACATTGCCGTTCGGCGCCGGATCGCCGAGCGAGAGATAAAGCTGACTTGCACCGCGAGTCATCAGAGCGGCTTCCGTAACCGTCATGCTTCGGTTTGGAAAGCTTCGCCTGGTCGGCTCCATGACGCCGATGAACTCGCCATTCATGCGTCGAACGGTAAACCGGCCCACCATATCGTGATAGTTCGAGCCGTCGCGGCTGAACAACCCGTTAAGGGTGAGACGGTAATGGGCAATATCGAGGCTATCGCCGACTTTCAGCTCCACGATGCGTTCGGCTCCCCAAGCCGTCACGGCGACGATGCCGAGCAAGGTTACGCCGATACCGAAATGCGCAAAGGCCGTGCCCCAGGCCGAACGCGGCAATCCGATAGCGCGCTGCAACGAGGCGCGAAACGGCACGCGCAAAAACAGCGTCCGTTCGGCAAGATCGGTGACAGCGCCGGCCATCACGAAGACGGCAATACCCGCTCCGAACGGCGCAAGCACGGGACCGCCCTGTTCGATGGCGAATGCCGCGGCCATCGCCAGAGCGGCGAGGAGCGCCGCCGCCAAAAGTCGCTGAGCGGCGGCGAACAGATCGCCCCGCTTCCAGCCCATGAGCGGCCCGAAGGGCATGACCACCAGAAGCGGAATAAACAGTGGGCCAAAGGTTGAGTTGAAAAACGGCGGACCGACCGAGATCTTGTCGCCGGTAAGCGCTTCTAGGGCGAGCGGATAGAGCGTGCCGACGAAGACGGTAGCGCAGGCCGTCGTGAGAAAAAGATTGTTGAAGACGAGCGCCCCTTCGCGCGAAATCGGCGCGAACAAGCCGCCCTGCTTGAGGAGCGGCGCGCGCCAGGCGTATAGCGCCAGTGCGCCGCCGATGAAGACGATCAAGATGGCCAGAATGAAGATGCCGCGCCTGGGATCGGTCGCGAAGGCATGAACCGATGTGAGCACGCCCGAGCGAACCAAAAAGGTTCCGATCAGCGACAACGAAAAGGTGAGAATCGCAAGTAGAATTGTCCACACTTTCAGCGCGCCGCGCTTTTCCATGACGACCGCGGAATGCAAGAGCGCTGTCCCGGCGAGCCAAGGCATCAGTGAAGCATTCTCGACAGGGTCCCAAAACCAAAACCCGCCCCAACCGAGTTCGTAATAGGCCCAATACGAGCCACCGGCGATGCCGAGCGTCAGGCACATCCAGGCGCCGAGCACCCAGGGACGCACCCACCGCGCCCAAGCGGCGTCGATCCGGCCTTCCAGCAGTGCAGCGATAGCGAAGGAAAATGCAATCGAGAACCCGACATAGCCGAGGTAGAGCATCGGCGGATGAAAGGCGAGCCCCGGGTCCTGAAGAATTGGGTTGAGGTCACGGCCCTCGAACGGCGCTTGCGGAATGCGCGTGAAAGGATTGGACGTCGTCAGAATGAACAGATGGAACGCCGCCGCGATCCACGCCTGTACCGCAAGCGCATTGGCTTTGAGAACCGCCGGCAGGTTGATCCCGAACACTGCTACCAGCGCGCCAAAAAAAGCGAGAATGAAGACCCACAGCAGCATGGAGCCTTCATGGTTTCCCCAGATGCTGGTGAGCCGGTAGATGAACGGCATATGCGAATTCGAATTCTCGAAAACATTCAGCACCGAGAAATCCGAAGTGACGTAACAAATCGCGAGCGCCGCGAATGCGAGCGCAACAAAGAAAAACTGCGCGACCGCGGTCGGCGCCGCCATGCTCATCAGCACCGGGTCGCCGGTGCGCGTACCGACGATCGGCATGGTGCCCTGGATCAACGCCAGCCCGAGCGCCAGCATGAGGGCGTAGTGCCCTAGTTCGGGAATCATACGCTGTGCCTTCCGCTGGCCTCGATCATAACATGCTGCATATTACTTGTTCGTTCCGCCAAGCGGCATCGCAGCCCGTTGTGCGTAGTCATCCTGCCAGTGACCGGACTTCTTCAGCGCGTCGGCGACCTCTTTCGGCATATAGGTCTCGTCATGCTTGGCGAGAATCGTGTCGGCATTGAAAGTGCCGCGGGGATCGAGCGCGCCTTCAGCGACGACGCCCTGGCCTTCGCGAAACAGATCTGGAAGCACGCCCTGATAGCTCACCGGGATCTCGTTTTTGCCGTCGGTAACCGCAAAGCGCACGCTCAAATCGGCGCCGCGTGTCACGCTGCCGTCCTTGACCAGGCCGCCAAGCCTGATGCGCGTGCCTGGCAGAACATGTTTTGCCGCGACGTCGGTCGGCGAATTGAAGAACACGATGGAATCGCGGAATGCGTTGAGCATGAGCGCGACGGCGACCGCGAGAACGCCAACCCCGCCGCCGATCAAAATCAGGCGCCGCTGTTTACGGGTCATTGCCTCAGACTCCGTCGCATCCGTTATCCTTCCAGCCCGAGATCTTTGACGAGATCGTCGATTCGCTTGACGTCGGCGGAATGGTCCGACAATGCGCGGCGCGCATTCGCGGCCGCATCCTTGGCCTTGTCGCGATCGCCCAAGATCGCATAGGCGCGAACAAGACGCAGCCATCCCTCAACGTCGTTGCCGTCCGCGCGCAGCCGATCGGACAACCGCTGCACCATGCCGCGAATCATATCCATGCGCTGCGCCTCGGTCATAGTGTCGGCTGCCGCTACGTCTCCGGCGGCGGGACCGCCGGCGGCGACCGGCTCACCCGTCAGGCGCGCCAGCGCCGCGCCGACAAAACCGGTCCAAGGCGCATTGGGCGGCGCATCTTTAAGGAGCGCCCGCCATTTCGCGGCCGCCGCTTCGCGATTGCCGTCCTGCTCGTCGGCGAGACCGAGGAAGTAACGGGCCTGGGCATT
>DASPWC010000302.1:0-2612 GCA_035622055.1 Xanthobacteraceae bacterium
GACCACGGGCCGACCTGCAGCAGCTACCGCAAACCCTGAGGCTGGAGCAATCGGCTATCGGCCGGCGACGGTTCGGCGTCGCTGTGGTTTGAGCACCGCCGCAATCGATGCGGCGCGGACGGCAAGCGAATGCCGTCCTTATTCCGTCCGATACCATTCGGTTGCACCGCGCGCGACAGGCTAAAACGCAATCGTTTCCGATTTTCCGGATCATGCCTTAGGCTGACCGGAGCCATGATCGTCCTGCAGGTGATCGTCGGGGGCCTTCTTCTGGGGGCCGTCTACGCGCTGTTTTCCTCGGGTCTCACGCTGATCTGGGGCATGATGAATTTCATCAATTTTGCCCATGGCGAATTCGTCATGCTGGGCATGTATGTCGCTTTTCTCGTCGTGGTCTGGCTCGGCGGCGGCCCGCCGGTGTTCGCCATTGCGGCGGCGCTCGCTTTGTTCGTGATGGGCGTCGGCATTTATCTTTCGCTTGTCCGCTACGTCATCCGCGGGCCGATACTGGCGCAAATCCTCTCGACGTTCGGCCTTGCGCTTCTTCTGCGCTACACGGCGTTTTGGATTTTTTCCGCCAATTTCGTCACCCTGCCGCAGACTTCGCTCGCCGGCACCATCAAGCTCGGCGGCCTATTTCTTCCAGTCGCGCAGCTCGTCGCCGGCAGCGTCGCTATTGCGCTCACGCTCGCGTTGCATCTGCTTCTGACCCACACGACTATCGGCAGCAGGCTGCTCGCGGTCGCGGAGGATCGCGCCGCGGCGATGCTGATGGGAATTCGGCCGGATCGGATGCAGATGCTAGCTTGGGGACTATCCGCGGGCGCCGCCGGCGTCGCCGGAGCATTGATGGCGACGGCCTATCCGTGGTCGCCGTCCGTCGGCGAGACGTTCGGTCTCATCGCCTTTGTCGTGGTCGCGCTCGGCGGGTTCGGCAGCGTGCTCGGCTCGCTCTATGCCGGCCTGATCATCGGATTGATACAGGCGATCTCCGCCTTTTGGCTCGGCGCGATCTACAAGGACATCGTCGTCTACGCCCTTTTCGTCGCGCTGTTGTGGTTTCGGCCGCAGGGCCTGATGGGCAAAGCGTGAAACGATTCTTGCCCTCGCGCCTGCCTGTCATCCTGGTCGCGACGGCGCTGTTGCTCTATCCCCTGGTTCTCACCGGCGCTTTCTATCGCGACATCGGCGTCACGTTCTTGCTCGCGGCGATTTCCGCCTCGGCCTGGAATATCGTCGGCGGCTATGCCGGTCAGGTCTCGGTCGGTCACAGCATGTTCTTTGGATTGGGCGCCTATACTCCGCTGCTTTTTTACTCGCTGTGGGGCTGGCCTCCCGTGACCGGAATCCCGGTCGGCATCGCGCTCTCGATCGGGCTTTCGCTCGTGGTCGGCCTACCGACGTTCCGGCTGACTGGGCACTATTTCAGCATGGCGACCATCGCGGTCGCCGAACTGATCCGGATTTTCACCGGCACCTGGGATTTCGTCGGCGCCGCGATTGGGTTGCAGGGTCCGGCAAGCCCGCGTGGCTGGTGGGACCTCACCTTTCGCGGCGAGCTGCCCTACTATTACATATTCCTCGCCGTGCTCGCGGTTCTCTTGGCGATCACGAGCGTGATCGAGCACCGCCGCTTCGGATTTTATCTGCGCGCCATAAAGGCTGGCGAACGCGCCGCGCGCAGTCTCGGCGTTCCGGTGCGGCGGACCAAGATGAAGGCGCTTGCGCTCTCCGCCGCGTTCACCTCGATCGCCGGCTCGCTTTACGTCATCAAAACCGGCTTTATCGATCCCGACAGCGGATTCGGAATTCTCATTTCCGTGCAGATGGTCATCGTTGCAGCGCTCGGCGGCGCCGGAACCCTGTTCGGCCCGCTGGTCGGCGCGCTCGTCCTCATTCCGCTGCAAAGCGCAACCAACACCTGGTTCGGCGGCGGCGGCTCGGGACTGACATACATTCTCTACGGCGGCATCATCGTCTTGATCGCGCGATTCGAGCCGGGCGGCCTGTTTGAATTGTGGCGTCGCGTTGAGCCCGCGCTGCGCAATGCTTTCGGGAAGCGCTTCCATGCCTGACGTGGCGAAGCTGCTTGATGCAAGGAACGTTTCCAAGAATTTCGGCGAATTCCGCGCCGTCGCCGGCGCGGAATTGACAGTCGGCGAAGGTGACATTGTCGGCCTGATCGGGCCGAACGGCGCGGGAAAATCGACTTTTTTCAATTGCCTCGCGGGCGCAATCGTGCCGACCACAGGGCGGATTATGTTAAACGGCGAAGACCTCACGCGCGCTTCGCCGGAAGCGCATGCCCGCGCGGGCATCGGCCGCACCTTCCAGGTGCCCACGACCTTTGAGGATATGTCGATCCTCCATAATGTGATGGTGGGCGCTTTCCTTCGTCATCCGCATCGCAACGATGCGCGCGACAAGGCCCGCCGGGTCGTCGAACTGACCGGGCTGCGCGCCGAACAGGCGGCGCGTTCGCTCGGCACGCCTGGCCGCAAGCGGCTGGAAATCGCTCGCGCGCTTGCCACCGAGCCGCGCTTGTTGTTGCTCGATGAATCGCTTGCCGGCCTCACGCCGGCAGAATTGCAGGAGGCGATTGCGCTCGTGCG
>DASPWC010000303.1:0-3845 GCA_035622055.1 Xanthobacteraceae bacterium
CGGTCGCCGCGGCCGAGGCCATCACTTCGCCCGCTTCCGACGCGCGCGGACCGGCGATCTATCGCACCAAAATGGCAGGCGTGATGCTCGCGCGAGCCCTCGCTCGCGCGAAATCGCGCGCCGGCGCGTGAGGGAGCCGAGCCATGGCGAAATCGCAAGTCGCAATGAAAGTGAACGGCAAAACGGTCGAAGCCCTGGTTGAGCCGCGCACTCTGCTCATTCATTTCCTGCGCGATCAGCTCAATCTCACCGGACCGCATATCGGCTGTGAAACGAGCCATTGCGGCGCGTGTACGGTCGATCTCGACGGTAAGTCGGTAAAGTCGTGCACGATATTCGCAATCCAGGCGAACGAAGCCGATATCCGCACGATCGAAGGGATGGCGAATGCCGACGGCACACTGCATGCGCTGCAGGAAGGCTTTCGCGAAATGCACGGCTTGCAGTGCGGCTTTTGCACGCCTGGCATGATCGTGCGCGCTTACCGGCTGCTGCAAGAAAACAAGAATCCGACCGAGGCGGAAATCCGATACGGCATTTCGGGCAACCTCTGCCGCTGCACCGGCTATCAGAATATAGTCAGAGCCATTCAATTTGCCGCCGCGAAGCTTAACGGCGTGCCTTTCCAGGAGGCCGCAGAATGAACGACATGACCGCCACCTCCGCCGAACGCGCCGCCAAGCTCGAAGGCATGGGTTGCAAGCGAAAGCGCGTCGAGGATATCCGCTTCGTTCAAGGCAAGGGCAATTACGTCGACGACGTGAAGATGCCGAACATGCTCTATGGCGACTTCAACCGCTCGCCTTACGCGCACGCTCGTGTGAAGAAGATCGACACCACCAAGGCCGCGGCAGTGCCCGGCGTCGTCGCGGTGATCACCGCGGAGACGCTCAAGACCGTAAACCTCGCTTGGATGCCGACTTTGGCCGGCGACACGCAGATGGTGCTGGCCGATGGCAAGGTGTTGTTCCAGAATCAGGAGGTCGCCTTCGTCATTGCGGAAGACCGCTACATCGCCGCCGACGCTGCCGATCTCGTTGAGGTCGAGTATGAGCAGCTTCCTGTTCTCGTCGATCCACTGAAGGCGATGACCGACGGGGCCCCCATGATACGGGAAGACCTCAAGGACAAGACCGAGGGCCCGCACGGCAAACGCAAGCATTACAATCACATCTTCTCCTGGCAGTCGGGCGACAAGGCCGCCGCAGACGCCGCCTTCGCGAAGGCCGACGTGACGATCAAGGAGATGATCGTCTACCCGCGCGTGCATCCTTGCCCGCTGGAGACATGTCAATGCGTCGCGTCCTTCGACAAGATCAAGGGCGAACTGACGCTATGGGGCACATTCCAGGCCCCGCATGTTATTCGCACCGTCGGCTCCCTGATCTCGAAGATTCCCGAGCATAAGATTCATGTCATCGCGCCCGATATCGGCGGCGGTTTCGGCAACAAAGTCGGCGCCTATCCTGGATATATTTGCTCGATCGTCGCTTCGATCGTCACCGGACGCCCGGTCAAGTGGGTCGAGGATCGGATCGAAAATCTTTCGACCACCGCCTTCGCGCGCGACTTCTACATGGATGTTGAAGTTGCCGCGACCAAGGATGGCAAGGTCACCGGATTGCGCTGTTACACCATCGCCGACCATGGCGCTTTCGACGCCTGCGCCAATGCCACCAAATGGCCGGCCGGCCTGTTCAGCATCATCAGCGGGTCATACGATTTTCCCGCCGCGCATGTGCTGGTTGACGGCGTCTATACCAACAAGGCGCCGGGCGGCGTCGCTTATCGGTGCTCGTTCCGCGTAACGGAAGCCGCCTACTGCATCGAGCGCGCCATGGATATCATGGCGCAGAAACTCGGCATGGATCCGGCTGAATTCCGCATGAAAAACCTGATTCGCCGCGAGCAATTCCCGTACACGTCGGCTTTCGGCTGGCAGTACGATTCCGGCGACTATCAGACCGCGCTCAAGAAGGCGATGGAGACGGTGAATTACGAGAAGCTCCGTGACGAGCAAAAAGCCAAGCGCGATGCCTTCAGGCGCGGGGAGACGCGGGAGCTTATGGGCATCGGCGTTGCCTTCTTTACCGAGATTGTCGGCGCCGGACCCTCCCGCGCATGCGACATTCTCGGAATCGTGATGTTCGATTCCGCCGAGATCCGCATCCATCCAACAGGGAGCGGCATTTGCCGGCTTGGCACCAAATCGCAGGGCCAAGGTCATGAAACGACCTATGCCCAGATCATCGCGACCGAACTCGGCATTCCCGCCGACAGCATCGCCGTTGAGGAAGGCAACACCGACACGGCCCCCTACGGCTTAGGCACCTATGGCTCCCGCTCGACGCCGGTCTCCGGCGCCGCGACGGCGATGGCGTGCCGTAAGATCAAGGCCAAGGCGCAGATGATCGCCGCCTATATGCTCGAAGTGCACGACGACGATCTCGAATGGGACGTCGACCGATTCCGCGTGAAAGGCAATCCCGAGCATTTTAAGACCATGACCGAACTTGCCTGGGCCGCCTATCATCAGGTGCCGCCGGGCATGGAACCCGGCCTCGAGGCGATCAATTACTATGACCCGCCGAATTTCACCTACCCGTTCGGCGCCTATATCTGCGTCGTCGATGTCGACGTCGATACCGGAATGACCAAAGTGCGCCGCTTCTACGCGCTCGACGATTGCGGCACTCGCATCAATCCGATGATCATCGAGGGGCAGATCCATGGCGGATTGACCGAGGCTTTCGGCATCGCCATGGGTCAGGAAATCCACTACGACGACGAGGGCAACGTAACCACGGCGTCGTTCCTGGATTACTTTTTGCCGACCGCGGTCGAGACACCGCATTGGGAAACCGACTGGACCACGACGCCTTCGCCACATCATCCGATCGGCGCCAAGGGCGTGGGCGAGAGTCCCAATGTCGGCGGCGTGCCGTGCTTCTCGAACGCGATCAACGATGCTTTCGCTTTTCTCGGCTCAACCCATATTCAGATGCCGCACGATCATTGGCGGACCTGGATGGCCGCCGAGAAGCTCGGGCTGCATGCGTGAGTATGCCGCTTAAACGCGAAGAAATTTCCGACAGACTTGCGGCGGTCGGCTACATCGCCGACCACGACATCGCGACCGCCCTGTGGCTGATGGATTTTCTCAAGCGTCCCCTGCTCCTCGAAGGCGAGGCCGGCGTCGGCAAGACCGAGGTCGGCAAGGCGCTGGCCGCAATTTATGACGCCGAGCTGATCCGGCTGCAATGCCACGAAGGACTCGATCAAAACGCCGCGTTATACGAATGGAACTATCAGCGTCAGCTCCTCGCCATCAAGACCCGTGAAGGCGTCGGCGAAGATGCCGACGCGATCGAAGAGCACATTTTCTCGGAAAGATATCTGCTGGAGCGGCCGCTTCTTGCCGCCATACGCCGCACCTCGCCGCCGGTTCTCCTGATCGACGAAGTAGACCGCGCGGACGAGGAGTTCGAGGCGTTTCTGCTGGAGCTGCTTTCCGACTTTCAGGTCAGCATTCCGGAACTTGGAACCATCAAGGCAATCTCCATTCCGCGAGTCGTGCTCACCTCGAACGGCACCCGCGAACTCTCGGATGCGTTACGCCGGCGGTGCCTCTATCACTACATCGATTTTCCCGACGTCGATCGCGAAGCGAAGATCATTCTTGCCCGAACGCCCGGCGTCGACGCCACGCTCGCCGTTCAGATCGCGCGCATGGTCGCTGCGGTCCGCAAGGAGGATCTCCGCAAAGTGCCCGGGGTGGCCGAGACGCTCGACTGGGCGGCGACGCTGGCCGGTCTCGAAGTGCACGATCTGCGGCAGGAACCGGA
>DASPWC010000304.1:0-3273 GCA_035622055.1 Xanthobacteraceae bacterium
GAAACGGCCCCAGGCGCGTCGCGCCAAGGCGCGCGCGATCAAGCGGTCGGCATTTTTCGGCAAAGCCGTGTCGGCATGCAGGAACAGCAGCATCTCTCCGGTGCCGATGGCCGCGCCAGCGTTCATCGGCGCGCCCCGCCCCCGCGGCACCGCAATCACGCGATCGGCCAGCGGTCGCGCGAGGTTTGCCGTACCGTCGCCGCTGCCGCCGTCCGCGACGATGATTTCCGCGCCGCGCCGGCGCAGCGGCGCCAGCGCTTGCAGCGCGCCGACGACGATCGCCGCCTCGTCCAGCACGGGAAGAACGATTGTAAGCCGCGCCATGCCGGCAAGATTGCAAAGACCGGCGCCGCGCGGTCAAGTCTGCCACATGAAGGGCTGGTCGGCTTTGCCCGAAATGCTAAGGCATGATCCGGAAAAAGCCTACCCTCGGACTTCGATCCGAGGGTAGAAACCGGTTTTCCGAAATGATCATGCCCCATCAAATATCTAGAGCTGCAATCGATTCAACTTGAAACGATTGCGATCTAGATGAAATGAAAGAGCGCCGGTAAAACATGCCCAATCCCGTTTTGATCGAAGTCACGCGAGGCGCGCTGGTCGAAAGCCGGCACCGCGGCGCGGTCGCGGTCGCTGACGCCGCGGGAACAATGGTGCTGGCCATCGGTGACGTCACGACACCGGTATTTCCGCGTTCGGCGGTGAAGGCTCTCCAGGCGCTGCCGCTTGTCGAACTGGGTGCGGCCGATCGTTACGGATTTAACGACGAGGAACTGGCGCTCGCTTGCGCCTCGCATAGCGGCGAAGCCGCGCATGTTGCCGGTGTCGAGCGCATGTTGACGAAAGCCGGTTTCGATCCATCCGCATTACGTTGCGGCGCGCATTGGCCGATTGCGCAGGGCGCCGCGGTCGCGGTGGCGCGCTCTGGGGCGCCGTCGGCCCTGCACAACAATTGCTCCGGCAAGCATGCCGGATTTTTGTGTCTTGCCTGCGCCATGGGCGTCGACCACGCCGAATATTTTAAGCCAAACCATCCGGTGCAGCGCGAAGTTCGCGCGGTACTTGAAGACTTTACCGGCGCTGCCTTGACTGAGGCGCGCTGCGCCATTGACGGCTGCTCGGCGCCGACCTGGGCCGTGCCGCTGCGCAATCTGGCGCATGGATTCGCCAAGTTCGGCGCCGGGGAAGGCCTTTCGCCGCAACGCGCCCGTGCCGCTGCGCGGCTTCGGCAAGCCTGCGCGCGAAAGCCATGGTATGTCGCCGGGACCGGCCGTTTTTGCACCGAAGTCATGCAGCTTTTCGGTGAGCGCGTTTTCGTCAAGACGGGCGCCGAAGGCGTCTTTTGCGGCGCGCTGCCGCAACAGGGATTCGGTATCGCGATCAAATGCGACGATGGCGCGAGCCGGGCGGGGCAGGCGATCATGGCGGCCGTTATCGCGCGTTTTCTATCGCTCGGCGTGGCCGAGCGCGCGGCGCTCGCGCCGCTTCTGCAGCCGAGCCTGCGCAATTGGAACGGCTTCGAGGTTGGTGCAATCCGTCAGACTGATGCGCTGGCATTGACTTGAAATCTTTCCTGCGGTGTAAATAAGATGATTTCAATCGTAGGATGTAGAATGCGTTTTCGCGGAGTTGGTTTCAGCTGCCTCCAAAAGTCGCGCAGCTATCCACAGTCAATTCTCCCAATACAGCTTTCAGTTAAAACAATCCAACGGCGATAAACAGAGAGGTCTTCGCCGGCAGCGAATCGCCGATCGGCGTAGTGAACTATGTCGCGGCAGACTGCTCTTCGGACGCGGTTCCCGAGGTGCGGATTGTGACGCCGCCCGTCTACGGAAAAATTCGATTGCAGAACGTCACGATTCCGATAGACCGCCCGGTTACCAGCGCTTTGGGGCATTGCAATGGAAAACCTATAGACGCAGTGGGAGTTTTTTATAAATCCAAGAGTGGGTTTACAGGAGTTGATAGTGTTGTTCTCGATGTTGATTCTCGGCACGGCAAAGTGAGTCGGTATATCTATAATATTACTGTTCGATGAGCCTCTATCGAATCTCCCGCAGGACTTGGATTATTGGGACAGCGCCGTCGCCGGCGACTGATTCCTATCATCGATAACGAAAGCGAGCGTGACGTTTTATCGCCGACTTGCGGCGGCGAGCGCGATTAAAAGATTTTCGGCTGCGGCAGTCAGTTGCGCAAGCGACAGCCGCCGTCGCTTGAGGCTTCCTTGTCGCGTCCGTGTTCTCACCCGCGGAATATGAACGAATTGCACCAGCGGCCGGTTTTTCTCGACGCGCTGCAAGGCCCGCCAATAGGCGTAATTGCAAAGATAACGGCCCGCGTCACGCGATAGGCGCGCCGGCACGCGTGATCGGCGCAGCGCATCGAGCAAAAGCGCGGCTGGCGCGTTGCCGCTGAGCGAGCGGGGCGCGCCGGCATCGATTGTCGCCCGCCGCCGGCGTTGCTTGGTCGCATCGGTCGACAACGGCGAAACAGCGTTTCGCGCGCGCGTTTCGACACTAAGGTAGGGCCTGTGCGCCGCAAGACCGAAGATCAGCACCGCGTCCGGTTTGCGTGCAAATAGCCTCGGCAAATCGCGATCGACCGCGGCATAGGCGGTCGCGAAGACGTGGCTTTCAATCCGCATATCCGCAAGCGCCGGACGCCGCCTGCGTGGCAGCGCGGCAGTCAAAAGGGCGCTGGGGTTGAACGGCGCGCCGGGAAACGGCCCGAAGCCCGCGATCAAGATGCGCATGGGGTCATTCGGCGAGCATCGCAGCGATCTTTTCCACTGCCGCAGCCGGCGCTAGACGGCCGGCCGCAACGTCGGCCTCGATGCGCGGCAAGGCGGCCTTCAGCGCGCGATCTGAGCGCAGCGGCTCGAACATCCGTTCTTCCAGCATCGTCCACATCCATTTCACCTGCTGTTCGCCGCGCCGCGCCGTAAGCTCGCCGGATTCTGCGAGCCGGCGGCGGTGATCGAGAATGTGGGACCAAAGCGCCTCGATGCCGTCACCCTTGAGCGCCGAACACGTAATGACGGGAGGCGACCAGTTCGGCGAACGCGGCGAGAGGATATGCAGTGCCGCGCCAAATTGCGATGCCGCAAGTTTAGCGCGCGCGACATTTTCGCCATCGGCTTTGTTGACGGCGATCATATCGGCAAGCTCGACGACTCCCTTTTTCAGCGCCTGCAGCTCGTCGCCCGCGCCCGGCAGCGCGAGCACCAGAAAGAAGTCGGTCATGTCGGCCACCGCGATTTCGGATTGGCCG
>DASPWC010000305.1:0-5038 GCA_035622055.1 Xanthobacteraceae bacterium
CACTGGGATGCCTTCGTCGGCCGCCCGCTGCACGGCGGGAGCAATGGCGGAGGAGTCTTGGGCCAGGACGATCAGCACGCTGATACCCTGTGCGATCAGGCTTTCGACGTCTGTAAGTTGCTTCTGCGCGGACGATTGCGCGTCAGCCGAGAGATATTTTTCGCCGGCCGCCGCGATGGCGGATTTCATCGCCGCCTCGTCGGTTTTCCACCGCTCCTCCTGGAAATTCGACCACGAGACGCCGATCACCTTGCCGGCGGCTTCCGCGAAGCCGATCAGCGAGAACGACAACACGACCGCCGCTAAAATCCGCGCGAATAAGCGCGCCGCAACATGAACAAAGGTTCGACGGGAAGGGCTTGTTGTCATAAAGCGTGCGGGAACCGACATCTCAAGAAGCTGTCGGACGCTAACCGAGATCGGTCTCGGAATATCCCTGCGGCTGAGGCGGCGTCTCTCCGGCCATCTGCAATCGCTCACGGGCCGAGAACATGGCTCCTCTCGCGGGCAAAGCCGGAGCAAAACCTAGCAAGCCGATCGGTGGATTATTCATATCGCAGTAAACACCTTCCATCTTACCGCGCATCAGATAGACCTCGTGCCAAAATCCGGTGCCGCTTGAATGACGCAGAAAATCCGACCACCATCGGGCGTGGGGCTCGGAGCGCGTCCAACGCTCCATCGATTCAAAATCTCGCCAATACCAGAGCATGCCAAGATGCAACGGATAAAGTTTGAAGATAATGCCGTTCTCGTAGTGCAGCAGGCCGTCGGGCCGCTGCGTTCCAGCTTTGTCAATTTGGGGGCCGAGCCCAAGAAGCGTTTTGATGCCCGGAAATGTTCGAACCCGCATTCCCAAGTAAATAACTGCAAGGTCGGGATAGGAAGTCAGATCTTCGGTACGCAGGTCAACGTTTGTTTTCATGACTGATCCTCCCCGTGAACGGAATCGCGAGAGGCCGGTCGGGGCCAGACCGAAAACGCTCGGCCGATATCATGGCCGCTGCGATAACATGGTTGCCTTAATGGTGGGGCCAGGATCCGCCAAAAGTAACCAAAATTACGCTATTTTTCGGGCCATTATAGATCGACGACCGTGGCGTTCTGTCAAGCAAACGGAGTTGCGGTCGTGATGTTTACATTTCGGCAGGCTGGCTACAGGGCCCCTCGCGACCGCAGTAGGTGACGACACAGCCACGCCGCTTCCCGCCGCCCTGGTCAGAGCTGACCGCGTGCTTTGACCAAGGCGATCAGGTCTTATGTGCGAGCGTCTCTTCATTGGGAGGCCGAGAACCCGCACTGCTTCTGTTCCATCTCGATCTGCTTCGTGATGCGGGTGGCGTTCTGTGCGTAGGCTTCCGTTACGGAGCCGCTATTCACGGTCTTGTCCTTCAGCGGACTCACGGCTGCGCAGAGGTGGAAGACATGCGACGTCTTGGACTTCTTGGCTCCGCTTTCCGGCGCGATCCAGTACACGACATCCTGACCAGCGGGATGTTCCGCATCCTTCGTCGCCGCGGCCACCGTGGCGGAGTCTGTGGCGATCTCCTGCGCCTGGGCGGCGACGTCGGGGGAACAGGCTGTGGTCGGCTGCCCCGCTTTAATCTGGGCCGCGCACGTGTTCATGTCCTCGGTGTACTGCTCGACCGATGGGGGGTTGTAGCTGACCCCGATCAGCGCTGCGATCACGGCCAGCACAGCACCGGCGCCACCGGCGACCTTCTTGGTCTGCGGATCCATGTTTTTGTCGGTGAAGATCAAGAGAACCAGCGGGAGGAAGGCAATCACCGTGATGATCGCGCCGAGCTGGTTTTGGAAGAAGAACCTGAACGTGTCGGATGCGCGGGCCGGATCGTGCCTGTTGGCCGCCTTCCACAGCAAGTTGCCGACGATTGCGAAAATCGCGATCCCGACCAGAATGCCGATCAGCAGCGGCAGGTTTCCGTGGTCGAACTTGTGTTGGTAGAGCAAGACAACCCCGGCGATCTCGCCGCCAATGGCAACGATCCACGAGAGCGCGGCGAAAAGGCGGAGGCGCGTGGCAGCGGACTTCTGGGCCTGCGTTGCTTGCCAATCCTTGGCAACGTTTGCGGCCGGCTTGTTGTCGGTCATGACCAGGTTCCCCGATATCGACGCTTTTGCAGGGCGGGCATCAAATCGGGAGGCCGACAGCCCCGGGCCAGCGTCATTGAACGAACGTCTTCGTCGCCTGCCTTAGCTACGCGGCGACCTTGCGCCAGTCGTATTCCGTAGCCCAATAGCGGGCAAGTTTCTGCATCGTCGCGAGCTGGGGACCCTGCGACTGATCGGCGACAGTTTCCCGTTCTGGCCACCTCGTCGCGCTTACGCGGCGGCGCAATTCCGTAAGTTCGCCGTCAAGGTGATGTCTGCTTTACCCCTCAAAGCAGACATTCACGAGGTCACTCGGTATGTCCGCTAAGTGCCATTAGCAGAAGTCACTGACCTTCACTCGATCAGGTCGTCGGCGAGAGAGAGCATTGAGGGCGGCACAGTGAGGCCGAGTTCCGACGACCCGCATTCCCTTCGGCGCATAGTTCGGTGGCTTCGGCGGCGGCGCGCTAGTGCCGAGAGCGGCGAGCAGGCGATTCCTAGCCTGCACCAGGTTGTGAAACATCTCCGCGGTGCCGCCAGCGTCGGGATGCGCCCGCTTCGACTCACGACGGAACGAGGCGAGCACGTCGGCCTTGCTGTAGTCGGCAGGCACGCCGAGCATCGCCATTGCTTCCGCGAGTGGCATCTGCAAGCTCGGCGGCACGCTGCCGGCGGCGCCGTAGCGTCTCCACCACAGCTGGTCCAACTCGGCGGCAAGGCGGCCGGTGCGCGACGACACGAACATGACGCCGCGCCAGAACGCCCACCAACGCCACAGTTTTCTGCGGTCCAGACGCGCGACTTCACCGCGATAGCGCACCATTACGTTGCGATCAGTGATCCTGATGGCCGGGGCTTCGACCCAAGTGATGCCGCCGGGACCGAATGAAACGGCCCACACGCGCACCGGCACGTCGGGCGGATGGAAGTGCAACCGCCCTTTGACGGTCGTGGTGCACCAATAATCGGTCTCGAAGCGCAGCCAACCGCGCTTGCCTTCGATTCGAATGGGCCGAGCCCAGATACCGATATGCTTGCAATATTTAGCGAGCGACCGACCTTCAATCATCGCCCGATCAGTGTCCAAACGGGCGTCGTAGTCCTTATCGAAATAGCCGGACCGCTCCCGGCCGAGCGCGGCCTTGGTGTTCGCGTTGGCTTGCTCAATTAGCTTCTCGCGGCGACCATCGGCCTCTCGGACCCGGCGCATAAGGCGGTGCGCCGCACGTGTTGCCGAAAGCCGCTGCGCCCGCGTTGGTGCAGTACCGGCCAGCTCGAACGCGCAGTCGGTTATCTCGTCTACGTCAAGCGCGCGGCCACGCGTCGCCGCCAGTAGATCAGCGATGCGTCGCTCGATGGATCCGGGGCCTCGGCTCATCCATAAGCGTTATCACGGCACAATCGGCTTGCGGGCGGAGAACGACGATATTCACAAGCTACGGATCAGATGATGCTCGCTAAGCTAGCTTACGCGAGCCATGCAGACGCCCGATGCGGAAAAAGCAGAAAAGTATTTTGAGCATGGAAGCATACGAACCTCCGCGCCTAAAAGGTACAATGGAAATCTTTGGACTACGTCGATGACTTGTCAAGGGAGCGCCGACCTTTGCGGACTTGTTGGTCAACGGTGGGTTTATTGAAGAGTACGACGCGCTTGATCTGAGTGAGCTTCCCAGTTGTTCACGAGAAGCCCACCCTGCACTGCCAACTCCGGCGTGCTATCGTCGCCCACTACGATGCCTTTTGTTCTGAGCCTACGAGGGGGCGATGAAAAGGCGCTCTGGAGCAGGCGGCGAACCGATTAAAGGGCGGCGTCGCAAGGCGCCAAAGCCGAAACGCAGGAATGCGCCGAAGGCCGTAACACGTTCCAATTCGACCACTTCTGGCAAAGAGACAGAGGTTGCTCGGCTTAGTCGTGAACTGAACGAAGCGTTGGAGCGACAGGCGGCGACTTCGGAGGTTCTTCAGGTCATCAGCAGCTTTCCAGGGGATCCTCAGCCAGTGTTTGCAGCCACGCTGGAGAATGCGGTCCGCATTTGCGACGCCACTTTCGGCAATATCTACCGCTGGGACGGCGAGGCGATGCGTCTGGTCGCGTCCGAAAATGTGCCACCTACCTACGCCGAGGTTCGCGAACGCCTGCCATTGAACCCCAGCCCACAAGACCCTGTGGGCCGCATGATAATAACCAAGACGGTGGTTCACACCGTCGACCTCGCGACTGAGCCAGCCTATACCGCCGAACGTATTCCAAGTGCAGTTGCTGCCGTCGAACTGGGCGGCGTGCGCACGTTTCTGGCTGTCCCAATAGTAAAAGAGAACGAACTGGTCGGAGCGTTCATGGTGTCGCGCCAGGAAGTGCGCCCCTTCACCGACAAGCAGATCGAGTTAGTAAAGAACTTCGCCGCACAGGCCGCATCGCCATAGAGAACGCGCGGCTGCTCAACGAACTTCGCCAACGCACAACCCACCTGACCGAGGCGTTAGAGCAGCAAACCGCAACTGCCGACGTGCTGAAAGTCATCAGCCGCTCGCAGTTTGATCTGCAGCTGGTTCTGGACACCCTCATCAAGACCGCAGCAAGTCTGTGCGGCGCAATGCGTGGAGTTATCTTTAGACAGGACGGTGATTTGTACCACGGGGCCGCATTCTACAACGCTTCCCCGGACCTTGTTGATTTTATCAGACGTCATCCTATTGCGCCGGGACGCGACACCATAACAGCGAGGGTCGCACTTGAGCGACGAACGATCCATGTACCTGACCTGCAGGAGGATGCCGAGTACAGGTATGCGCTCCGCGACGTTGAGCCTACACGGACAATACTTGGAGTGCCCATGTTTCGAAAGGACGACCTCGCCGGAGTGGTCATCCTCTATAAGCACGAGGTTCAGCCTTTCACTGGAAAGCAGATTGAGCTTGCAAC
>DASPWC010000306.1:0-3745 GCA_035622055.1 Xanthobacteraceae bacterium
GGGATCGCCGAAGGCGACGCCCGCCAACGCCAGCATGACTGCGATCTGCGCAACCATGATCCAGCCGCGCCGGCGCCCGACGAAGGAGGCGAGCAGCGGCGGGTCATATTTGTCGAGAAAGGGAGACCAAACAAATTTAAATTTATAGGCGATAGTGAGCTCGCTGAGGACACCGATCGTCTCGATTGGTACGCCCGCTTCCGAGAGCCACGCCGATTGCGTCGAATAGACCAGCAGAAATGGGAGCCCTGAGGAAAAACCCAGACCGGCCATCGCGGCGTAACGTCGGTCCGCCGCGAGATGGGCGAGCCAGGTTTTTTCGGAGTCTTTATCCATGGGCGCTATGTTCCGGAAATGCGTCCGCGATTATGGAGGCGGCCGCCGTGTCAGCAAGTGTCGCGGCGTGTTTCGAGCACGCGGCAAGGCTGAGCCCATCGTGGTGCGATGTCTGCTTTTGGCACAAAGCAGACATCGCCACCGTGCGCCACTATGTCCGCTTTCGGGGGTAAAGCGGACATCAGCTGACCTTAGTGAAATGTCCACTTATGACCCAAAGCGGACATTGCTTCAATATTTTCGCCGACCTACGCCCCTTTTTTGGCGCGGCCCGTACGAAATTGCCCGTCTACTGGATCAACGGCCAATCCTGCCGGCGGCAGGGCAGTTTCAAAAAGAGTAGTGTCCGCTGCAAGGCGTTTGAACAAGTCCACGAATTCGGGACGTAACCCCTCGCCGCGCGGCGCGGCAAGTGCGTGAAGCGAAAAAAACGGCATATTGAAATTCTTGCTCAGCATTTGATCCTCCGTCGGGCTGGCCTACCAACTTCTAGGATCTTCTGGCCGACCGCTGTCGCCGACACCCCGCTTCTTGCTCCTGAATCAAAAAAACCCGTCCTTGCCGGAGCGTCGTCGGTTTCGATATCGCGGCAAGAAGCGGAGTTTGTACCACATTCACACGGATTACCTATCGCGCAAGCCACTGAGGTCAGTGACTTGCGACGCATCAGAGAGGAGTTTCCGAATGTCAAAAGAGGAAGATAACAAAGCCGTTGTCGGCCGTTGGTTCACGGACTTTTGGGGTAAGACCTGCAAGCTCGAAATCATCGACGAACTCGCCGCGCCCGACATGCTTCTACAATATTCGTTGCATGAACCACGCCGTGGCCGTGACGATATCAAAGCGTTTATGACGGACTTCCGTACGGCCTTCCCGGATCTGAACTTCTGGGGCACCGCGGATCTGATCGCCGAAGGCGACTACGTCGTCGGTCGCTGGGAAGGCGGCGGTACGCATACTGGCCCGGCCTTTAGCGACTTTCTGATCGGCTCGCTGCCAGCTGCGACCGGCCGAAAGATGCGTTTCACCGGTACGACGGTGCTGCGCCTCCAGAATGGCAGAATCGCCGAAGAGATCGGTCTCGACGACGGCGTTACCGCACTCACCCAGCTCGGATTGCTGAGAGCCGCCTGATAGGTGGCAATCGGTGGGGTTCAACCACTGATAACTCTAGGCTCGCGTCATCATTGGCGCGAGCCCTTTCGCCTCTGGAGGCCAGACAAAACTTCCCGCCTGCGGGAATCGGGTGGTTTTGTGAGAACCTTCATTCGATTTGAAGGCAAGAGCTGGAGTGTGCGGCACGGGCGGCGTCGGCATATTGGCAGCATCAACGAACGCAGAACTGGATAATGACCATGAAAATGCTGAAAAACCCAAAGACGGCGACCAGGTTTGTGGCCGAGGATCCGCGTTGGGCGCAAGTTGTTGCGCGCGACCGCTCGGCTGACGGCCAGTTCTGGTATTCAGTGGCGACGACGGGAATCTATTGCCGTCCGTCTTGTCCATCCCGCGCCGCCAATCCGAAGAACGTGCAACTGCACGATACGCTCCAAGACGCGAAGGCGACGGGCTTCCGGCCCTGCAAGCGCTGCAACCCGGACGGCCTCTCGATCGATGCTGAAAACGCCGCTCTCGTCGCCAAGGCATGTCGCCTTATCGAGAGCAGTGAGGAAGAACCGGCGCTCAACGATCTCGCGTCCGCCATCGAACTCAGCCCCAGCTACTTTCATCGCCTGTTCAAAGCTAGGACGGGTCTCACACCCAAAGACTATGCAAATGCACAGCGCGCGACACGAATCCGGGAGAGCCTCATGACTAGCAACAGCGTAACCGAAGCGATCTATGGTGCCGGTTTCAACTCCAGCGGCCGTTTCTACGAGAAATCCACTGACGTGCTTGGCATGACGCCTACCCACTACCGGTCGGGCGGCGTTAACGAGGAAATTCGCTTTGCGGTTGGTGAGTGCTCACTCGGTGCACTCCTGGTCGCGTCGAGTAGAAAAGGGATCGCCGCGATTCTGCTGGGAAGCGATCCCAATAGACTCGTTCATGATCTGCAGGACCGCTTCCCGAAGGCGAATTTGATTGGGGCCGACCGGAAATACGAAGCGTTGATTGCTCGTGTTGTCGGCTTCATCGAGGCCCCGGAGCAAGGCCTCGACCTGCCGCTCGACATTCGCGGCACGGCGTTCCAACAGCGGGTTTGGCGCGCTCTCCAGGACATCCGTGTGGGAAGCACCGTTTCATATGCCGAACTCGCATTCCGGATCGGCTCGCCCAAGGCGGTACGGGCGGTGGCGGGCGCTTGCGCGGCAAACAACATCGCCGTGGCAATTCCGTGTCATCGCGTCGTCCGGAATAACGGCTCAATATCCGGATATGCTTGGGGTGTTGACCGCAAGAAAGCTCTTTTGGATCGCGAAAAACCGCGGACTAATGATGAACGCTCTCATTGACGAAATCAAAATGCCAATATCCTTGCGCGAAAAGATGGCAGATGGAGCAATCCTGCCGCGCAAATGCACACTCCTTTCGAGGACGACATATCTTGCGCCATTGATGAAATCACCGCGCTGGCACCACTACGCTATATGACGATCCCCGGCGAATTTGTCATGATCAGTCGCGATGACAAACGCTGGCTGGGTCATGGACTGGACCGGCGGCGTCAGACAACCTAGAGACGGAGTGCACGAAAAACTCGACCCCGCGCGAATGATTCTCACTTTCCGAAGTGCACCCGAGGGTTTAGTCAATGTTTCGGAACGGAGACGGCGGGGCGAATGAGCGTTGTCCGAGTAAGGCGCTAACCAACCAACGCCGCCCGGACACAGACGCTAAAGTTGCAGTCATGGAGGCTGTCAGACGGATCGTCAACAGCGGCGCTGCGGAGCTAAAACCGCTGGTGAACGGGGACATCGAACTCAAGCTCCATTCCGGTGAAGTTTTTCATCTTGGCGAAGTCGCTATCACTCGCGTTGGATAGCTTCGAGCTTGGTTTTCGACAGCAGGAACCAAATTCCGATTCAAAAGCAAGACTCGGAGTGAGAAAAGTGCGCGGCAATGCAAATCTCCGTGACAAGCCAATGCAAGGCAGCAACGGAGATGATTGCCAATAGCGCGAATATAGCTTCGGCTGAATCGGTTATGGCCGAACCTAAAGCGCCGGATGCGGAAGAAATCAAATTTACAACCGGCAAAAGCGCATTGAGCACTGTCCTGGTCGCGCGCAGCGCGGCGGGTATTTGCGCAATTCTGATCGGTGACGAAATCGAGGCCCTGCAACGCGACCTTGCTGACGAATTCACGAACGTCAAGCTCTCGCGCGATGACCGCGCCTTGCGCGCCGATCTCGACAAAGTTTTGAGTTTTATCAAGACCCCGACGGAAGGGCTCGACCTGCCGCTCG
>DASPWC010000307.1:0-3218 GCA_035622055.1 Xanthobacteraceae bacterium
GCGCGCGCGCTGGTTGATCGAAGTGGCGCGCGACGGCAAGGGTCCGCGCACGCCGCACCTCGTCATCAACAATATCCTCGGCATATTGCGCGCCTGCCAGCGCGGACTCGGTATCGCGATGCTGCCGGATTATCTGGTCGAAGAAAACGGCGGGCTCGTACAATTGTTCGGCGAAGGCGACGCGATCGCGCTCGACGCCTATTTCGTCTATCCCGAAGAACTCAAAAGCGTTGCCCGCGTGCAGGCCTTCCGCGACTTTCTGGTCGCTAACGCGCAGCGCTGGAATTTTTAGCTAAAGCCGAATCAAGTAATTCATCCGTCCCCGCGGAAGCGGGGCCCCAGGGCTTCAAATCGGATTTCCGCTGGCTCAGGACTGAACGGAAAATGGGAAACTGATTTGCGACGTGTGCCCGCTCGTGAGCGTGCGCAGGGCTGACATGTTTCGTCTTGCGTTGTCGGGGTGGGGGCCGGTTTGCATACTTCGGGGGCTGCCTGCAGGCCTTGCCGCGTCCTCCCAAAGATCGGCAAATCGAAGTAGGTAGCTGTTCCCCTCTGGAAAGCATCGTCGGCGACCCCACACCGGCGAACTCAACCGGGCCCGCAAGGGCCCGGCTTTCTGTTTGGCGCATGGTTCGGAAAGAGTTCTGGACGCAAATTAGCGGCGAGCCGTCGTCAGAGGGGATCAGGTTCTAGTTCGGCTCGAGGCCGTTGGCCTTGATGACGCTCTTGGCCACGGGTCCGATGAGGAAATCGATCAGCGCGCGGGCTCCATCGCTATGCTGCGTCCCGCTCGGAATTGCGGCGGTAAATTGTGTGACGCTCTGCAGGGCCGCCGGCAGCGGACCGACAACCTCGATATCGGACACCGCCATGAGCTCCGCCATCTGCTGAATGCCGATCTCTGCTTCGCCGCGTAGAACGATCAGCGCGGCGAGCCCACCGGGGCCGCCGGCACCGTATTTGGCTTTGGCTTGGATGGCTGCGCCAATGCCCAGCTGATCGAAAACCTTCGCCATATGCGCGCCGCTTGCCCCACCGCCGACCGGTTTGCTCAGCGCGATCGACTTCGCGCTTAGCATGGCCTGCCTGAAGCCTTCGACCGACGAAAGATCCGGCCGTACGGCGCCTTTGGCCACGCAAACCCCAATCAGCGAGCGCGCCACACCGGCGAGGCTCCCCGGGACGATCTTGCCGCCGGCGACCAAATCTTCCGCGCCGGTCTGCGTGACGATCGCAACGTCGGCCGTTTCGCCCTCCAGGAGACGTTTCTCGAGCTGCAGCGACGGTCCGAGAGTCACCGCAAGCCGGTAGCCGCTTGCGCGTTCGAATGCCGGCGCGAGCTCCTCGAACACCATCTTCATCGCGGTGGTGCTCAACACCCTAAGCTCGTTCGGTGAAGCCACTCGCGCCTCCATTGTTGAATGGACAGCGCAGAATAGAGCCGCATGGTGCTCTGCGGTAGGCGGACTGGAACCGGCGAACGCCCCGCTTTGAACCATTCACTCGAGCCATTTCTTGTTATCAACTCTGCGTGATTTTTGGCCTTTCCACCATCAAATGTTGCTCGGGTGTACGCGCCGCCGATGAAATTGAGCTATGTACGACCAGTTTAAGCTTGGCGCGAATGCAAAGCTGCGCTCGCGGGAGAGCATGAGGAGAAATGAGACACATGTTCACGCGCAGATATTTTCTCTATGCGGGGACTGCGGCGGTGGCGCTCGTAGTCGGCCGCCTGGCGTCGCATACTGCGAGCGCCGCGGGCCATCCTTATGAAGTGACTCATACCGACGAAGAGTGGCGAAAGATTCTCACTCCGGACCAATATACTGTGTTGCGGAAGGAGGGCACCGAACGGCCGTTCACCAGCGCGCTGCTCGAAGAACACCGCGCCGGCACTTTCATCTGCGCCGGCTGCGACCTGCCGCTGTTCTCGTCGAAGACGAAATTCGAAAGCGGCACCGGCTGGCCGAGCTTCTGGATGCCGCTCGACAACGCGGTCGACGAGGCCGACGACCGTTCGTTCGGAATGACCCGCACTGCCGTATCGTGCCGCCGTTGCGGCGGGCATTTGGGCCACGTTTTCACTGATGGACCCAAACCGACAGGCCTGCGCTACTGCATGAACGGCGTTGCGCTGAAATTCACTCCGGCGCCCGCGGGGTCGAGCTGAGATAATTTAGCGCTCAAACCCCCGTCTCAGGATGAGGCGCGGCAGCGACGAAACAATCCGATCTTTGCTTTGACGTTCTGGATTGCTTCGCTTCGTGACGGCAAACCGATACAATTAGAACGTCGGCCTACAGCATGGGCGAGCGCCGTCCACTCTTGCGGCCGCTCCTCTTACCTTACCGCCCGGCGGTCGGACTTTGCGCCGTGGAGATCGAAAGACCGTAGATTCGCCACTCGTTGCCAATGTCCTGGAAGGAGAGATCGAAATCGATCTGCTGCGGCCGCGTCGGAAAAAAACCGGCAAGGTGCAGGAGGCCTTTCTATGTCGATGCCAATTCAATCTCTCGCACGCCGGCGAACGGGTGTACACGGGGGACTTCGGCGCGACGCTGCGTAGCGCGCTCCCCGTCGCTGTCGGGCGCACCCGAGGGTCAACGCATCCACGTCACGGGGCTCAACAATCTCAAACCGAATGCACGGTAGCAGTTCTTTTGCCGGGTCCTCGAAATTGAGGACAATATGAGTGCCGCGTTCGCGAAGCTTGTCAATGCCGCACGAGCGAAACGGCGGAACGTGCCGGCAACCGGCCCGCGGCTACGTTCCGACCTTGATGTCCGCGACCAGTCCGCGCAGCGCCGCGATCACGCTCAAGGGCACGATGCGCCCGGTACGGGGATTCTCCGACGGGATTCCCTCGATCGCCATGGAGAAACGCGCGGTGTCGGCTTCGACCTCGATGCGATGCGTGTTGCGCGTGAGTGACGGATCGGCCCAGATTTCGAGTCGCGTTTTGTCCGGCCCGATTCCGGCGAAGCTGAGCGCCGCCGCGACATTGACATTTGCGGGAAAGCCGCGCGCGCCTTCCCGCGCGCTGCCGTCGAAGATTTTCGTCGGCTCTTTTAGATCCTTCAGCGAAAGGCCGCGCGCAACGAGATAGGGCGCGCCCTCAAGGCCGCCCGGCGGCTTGCGCGTGATCATGGTGACGGAGTGGATGGTGCCTTCGGCAGCGGCGCGCACCGCGTCGAGGCCGAGCAGCGCGCCGGTCGGCG
>DASPWC010000308.1:0-2353 GCA_035622055.1 Xanthobacteraceae bacterium
CGCACGAGACGCGCGTTTATGTCGTGCGCGTGACCGGCCTGTCGGTCGATACCTGGCGGAGCGTTCCTATAGACAACGACGCGCTGACTTTCGTCCAGCACCTGCCATGCCGCAGCCTCCCGGCCTTCGCCAATGTCGAACGGGAGCAGGCCGCGCAGATGCACCAGATGCCGCAGCTCCAAGCCGAGGATGCGAAGGACGAGGACGAGAACGAGGACGACGAGGCGGCCGACGAACCCGCGAAGACCGGCTCGACCGCGCATGCGGCGCGCAAACACGATGGCGACGACGAGCGCGTTCACGAAAGAAAACATGCCGCCGAGGCCAAGCGCGCCGCGGAAGGCAAACACGAGCACGCCGCCCACGACGAAGCGCACCGCCCGACGCACGAACGCCGCGCCGCCCGGCGCGAGGCGTCTCACGCGCCGCACACCGCGCACGAAAAGCACAAAAGCGCGTAATCAGCGACAAGATCTGGATTCACTGGTGTCTTTTCGATTCCGAAGTTCGCTCCAGAACGTGCCGCTGGATTTGGCGAGCTTCGGAATCGGGACACCAGCACGCTATTTATTGACCACGACGGCCGGCGTCCCCCGTCTTATCCCGAGCGCGACGATCCGGTGCAGCAGATCGGGATAGCTTATGCCGACGTGACGCGCGGCAGTTGAGAATTCCTGGCTTTCCGCGATTTCGGGATTGGGATTGGCTTCCAGGAAGTAAGGCGTGCCGTCCGGGGCAAGGCGGAAATCGATCCGGGCATAGCCGTCCAGCTCCAGCGCCCGATAGGCCCTTTTGGCCATATTTTGAATGCGCGCCGCCAATTCCGGACTGAGGTCCTTGGCGGGGCCGTGCAGGATGCCGCGGCGCTCCTGATAATCGGTGTCGTGCTTGACCTTTTCGGTGGCGATGAGCCAATCGCCCTGCGCCATATTCTTGAACTGCAGCTCCCAGACCGGCAGCACCAGCAGCCGTTCATTGCCGACGATGCCGACGTAGATTTCGCGGCCTTCGATATATTGCTCGGCAATGGCGGCGGTGCCGATGCGCTCATGGATAAAATTGACGCGCTCGATGAGCTTGTCGTCGGTATCGACGACCGAGGCTTGCGAAATGCCGTAGGACGCATCCTCGTTGACGCTCTTGACGATAAGCGGCAGGGACAATCGCGGCGGCCGTTTGACCTTGCGATGTTTGGCAAACACCGCGAAATCCGGGACCGGAATGCGGTGATAATTCACCAACGTCTTGGACAGATCCTTGCCCCGCGACAACACCAAGCCGCGCGGATTGCATCCGGTATAGGGAACGCGCAGCAATTCAAGATAACTGACGACGTTTTGATCGTAGATCGCCTCGCCGTGAAACTGTTCGAGCAGCGTGAATACGACGTCCGGCTTCCAGGCTTCGATATCGTCGCGGATCGGTTTTAGCTCGTCGTGCACGCCGAGCGGCCGCACCTCATGGCCGGCGGCGCGCAATGTCGTGACCACGTCGTATTCGGTTTTCCAAACGTTGATTTCTTGCTCGGTGTGACCCTTGCTCGATTCCGGAGGTATCAGGTCCGGGTGAACGAGCACCAGGACTCGAAGCCGTTTCATAATGCGATCCACTTACGCCGCGATGGACCAAACAATGCATGCATTGTTTTGGCGGTCAACAGCACCGTGAATTCCATGATGAGTTTGCGCTCCGGGCCGACGGCGCGCAAGTTTAGTTCTCGGCAACGCTGGATCATGTCGTCGAGCACAGCATCGAAAGTGAGCTGATATTCTCCGGTCCACTTGGCGACCAATTCCCGCACTGTCGCGCGATTTCGTCTGATGAATGCCGATGCCGCTTCGGAGCGATGATGCTTCGCGTCGGCGGAGAACAATCGCTGCAAATCGCGATCGTAGGTTTTGGGCGTATCGACGACGTAGAGCGAACGCTTCTTCTTGTAATAGTCGCCGAGCGTTTGCGTCAGCTTGCCGATCGGATCGACTTTTTCCCGATGCGTCAGCGCCGGCCGCTTGCCGGCGATCTCCTTCATCAGTTCGTCGACATATTCGAGTTTCTTCAGCGCCGGCCAGCCGGCATAACGCGCGCGCCAGTGCGAACGCGGGCGCAGCCACACCGCGAAGGTTTCCGCGAAATCCTCGTCCGGATGACTCTGCGCATACCACAGCCGCAGATGCTGGACGTGATTGCGGCTTGCCGGGTTCGGCCGGTAGTAGCGCGGGTAGCGTTTCGACGACGGGCCGAACAGCTGCTGCCACCGCCGCCGGCGATAGAGCTGATAGGCGTGCGTGACCACGTGGCCGCATTCGTGGCGCAAAATCCTCATGCATTCGGACCAGGTGCCGCCCTCGACATC
>DASPWC010000309.1:0-2354 GCA_035622055.1 Xanthobacteraceae bacterium
CGAGGGTATTCCGGCCATTGTGCTATTCGGCCCGCTTCTTTTTCCTATCGCCAAAGCGGTCGGCATCCACGAAGTGCACTATGCGATGGTCGTCATCCTGGCGATGGGCATCGGGCTTTTCGCTCCGCCTTTCGGCGTCGGTTATTATGCCGCTTGCGCTATAGGCCGCGTCGAACCTGCCGCCGGCATGCGGCCGATCTGGGGCTATCTGCTTGCGCTTGGGGTCGGTACGGTCATCGTCGCGGCCGTACCGTGGATCTCGATTGGCTTTTTGAGGTGAAGGCTCAACGCTCCCGTTTGGCCCGCCGCCATAATTGCTCGGACGCAATGCGCGCGCCGTCGCTGAGTGCTTTGAACTTGGCCCAGACGATCGAGGGGTGCACCTCCTTTGAGCCCGCGAACGTGGCGAAGCCGCAATCGGATCCGGCGATGACATTCTCCCGGCCCACGATCTCGGCGTAGCGCACGATGCGTTCGGACACCAGTTCAGGATGTTCGACCAGTGGTGGAGTGAGAAATCACGCCCGGAATAAGGATTTTGCCGTCCGGAAGTTTTACGTTCTTCCAGACCTTCCATTCGTGTTCATGCCGCGGGTTCGCGGCTTCGAATGAATAGGCGCCGGCGCGGATCTTCAAGATGATGTCGACGATATCCTTGAGCTCCATGTCGTGAATGCGCGGGCCCATATTGATGCCGTAGCATGTGTGAAAACGGATTTTTTCCGGCGGAATGTCTCGCAGCGAGTGATTGAGCGCTTCGACGCGCAGTTCCGCCCATTTTCGGCAGTCGGCGATGCTCGCTCGCGGATGCAGGATGTAATAGGTCACCAGGCGCGGATCGTCGACCTGCACCAGAAATCCGGCATCGACGATTGTCTTGTACTCCTCGCGCATCGCGTCCGCGATCGCGAAGATGTATTCCTCTTGCGACTTGTAATAGGCGTTCTTTTGCCAATCCTCGATGTTCGACGGCGAAATAGCCGGCATGAAGACATCTTCAACCCGGACCCCCTTGAGCGCGGCCTGGAGATTATCGACGTCGCGTTTGAGCTGCGCTTGACCTTTGTATGTGATCGGTCCCGTGCAGATCATGTGGGTATGCGTCGAAGCGGCGTGCGTCTGCGCATAGAATTCGGGGAAAGAAAGCCCTTCGCGCGAGCTGGCCCATTGGTTGCGCGGACCCGAGCGTGTGTCGACCTCGTAACCGCTGAGCCGCTCATTGATATAGCTGACGAAGCTTGGCTTCCCATATTCGCCGTCGTCCACTACGTCGATGCCGAGATCGGCTTGCCGGTGCACGATTTCCTTGACGGCGCCGCGCAGCCGATCGGCGTTGCCGTCCCGCTCGAGGGCCGCCGGATCTCCGCTCTGCACGAGATCGAGGAGGTCGGCCGGCCGCGGCAAACTGCCCGCATGTGTCGTGAGGATGCGATCTGCGCTACACTTCATTGCCCTATCCCGAATCGAAAAACTAAAATCAATCGAGCGTTACGTGCGCGGATACTATAACGTTCTTCCAGCGCTCGGCTTCCTGTTTCAGATAGTCATCCGTCGCTTGCGGCGTGCCGCCAACCGGTTCGGCCGAGAGATCGGCGAGACGCCTTTGAATGTCGGGGTCTTGCAGCGCATCGTTGATGCCGGCATTGACTTTGTCGACGATCGCCGCGGTCGTGCCGGGCGGAGCGACGACGGCGTACCATGTAACGGAAGCGAAGCCCGGCAAAGTCTCGGCGATTGTCGGCACGTCGGGCAAGCTCGCCATGCGCGTCGGCGACGCAACCGCGAGCAACTTTAATTTGCCGGCTTTGACGAGTTGCAGCGAGACGCCGAGATTGTCGAACATGCAATCGACATTGCCGGCGACAAGGTCGTTGAGCGCCGGCGCTGAGCCCCGATAGAGCACGTTTTGCAGCTTCACATTCGCCGCCGTCTGGAACATGGCGGAGGTCAGTTGTGAGGTCGTGCCGTTGCCCTGCGTGGCATCCGTCACCGTGCCCGCATTCGCCTTGGCGTAGGCAACGAAGTCGTTCACGGAATTCGCGGGGATTTTATCCGGATTGACCACAAGCGCGTTGGGCACGCGTCCCATGACAACGATGGGAACGAATCGCGATGGATCGAAATCGAGATGCGGATAGAGGTTTTGATTGATAACCAGCGGCGGCGGCGGCGACGCCAGCAAAGTGTAGCCGTCGGGCTCGGACTTCGCCGCGATCTCGGCGCCGACATTGCCGCCGGCGCCGGTGTGATTCTCGATAATTATCGACTGGCCCCATTTGCGCGAGAGCCGTTCGGCGATAACGCGAGGCATGACGTCGGCGGTGCCGCCGGCCGGAAACGGCACGATCATCTTT
>DASPWC010000310.1:0-7633 GCA_035622055.1 Xanthobacteraceae bacterium
ACCACGCTGACCATCAAAGCAAGCGCGCTCAATCGCGTCAGCGCTGAAAAGACCCTGCTTTATCAGCTTGTCGTTTCTGCGCCTTTGCTCGGCGCGGGTGCGCTCTTATTCGGCGAGCGCGTCGCCGGAGCTCCTTCGGCCATCGCGCTCGGTGCATTGGCCTACCAGACCATTTGGGTGGTGAGCATTACTTTCACGATTTGGTTTGTCCTGATCGTCCGCTATTCCGCCGCGAGACTATCGGTGTTCACATTCCTAACGCCGCTTTTCGGCGTGGCGGCCGGCCACGTCGTCTTGAAGGAGCCGCTGACGCCGGCCTTCGCCGTCGCTGTTGTCTTGGTCGCGGCCGGCCTCCTCCTCGTCAACAGGCCTCCGTGACGCTATATCCATACCGGCGGCCGCTTAGCGGTGCTCTCGTTCGAGCTCGAACGTGTGTTGTAACAAATTGAATTACCTAGGAACTTTCCAATGATGGAATTTCCCCGCCCGGTTGAAAGGCATAGCACGGTCGGCGTGAAGGTCGGAAATGTGACTGTCGGCGGCGGGGCGCCGATCGTCGTGCAGTCGATGACCAATACCGACACCGCGGATGCCGAAGCGACGGCCAAACAGGTGGCGGCATTGGCGCGTGCGGGATCGGAAATCGTACGCATCACGGTCGATCGCGACGAAGCGGCCGCAGCCGTGCCGCATATCAAAGAGCGGCTCGTCAAAAAGAATGTGGACGTGCCGATTGTCGGAGATTTTCATTATATCGGCCATAAGCTCCTCGCCGATCACCCTGCCTGCGCCGAAGCGCTCGACAAATATCGAATCAATCCCGGCAATGTCGGCTTTAAGGAGAAAAAAGATCGCCAGTTTGGCGCGATCGTCGAAACGGCGATCCGCTACAATAAACCGGTGCGCATCGGAGCAAATTGGGGCTCGCTCGACCAGGAGCTGCTCACCCACTTGATGGACGAGAATGCGCACTCCAATCAGCCCGTTGACGCTCGCGACGTCACCCGGGAAGCGATGGTGCAATCGGCCCTGTTGTCGGCCGAGCGTGCGGAAGAGATCGGATTGCCGCGCTCAAAGATCATTCTCTCGGCAAAGGTATCGGCCGTGCAGGATCTTATCGCGGTCTATGGCGAATTGGCGCGCCGCTGCGATTACGCCTTGCATCTCGGCCTGACGGAGGCCGGCATGGGCTCAAAGGGCATCGTCGCTTCGTCGGCGGCCATGGGCGTTTTACTGCAGCAAGGCATTGGCGACACGATTCGTATCTCGCTCACACCTGAGCCGAACGGCGACCGCACGCTTGAGGTCAAAGTGGCGCAGGAACTGTTGCAGACCGTTGGCCTGCGAACCTTCGTACCGCTGGTCGCCGCTTGCCCGGGCTGCGGTCGCACGACTTCGACAACCTTCCAGGAGCTAGCCGCCAATATTCAGAGCTTCATTCGCGAATCGATGCCCGAGTGGAAGACGCGCTATCCGGGCGTCGAGGGCCTCAACGTCGCGGTGATGGGCTGCATCGTCAACGGCCCCGGCGAATCCAAACATGCCGATATCGGCATTTCCCTGCCGGGCACGGGCGAGCAGCCGACGGCGCCGGTCTTTATCGATGGCAAGAAAGCCATGACGTTGCGGGGTCCGACATTGGCCGCCGATTTTAAGAAGATCGTCGTCGACTATATCGAGCGGCGATTCGGCTCCGCGGCCAGGCGAACGGCCGCCGAGTGACCCCTACTCACGACTGACTTGTCTGGAGGCGCCACACTCAACTGTGAGAGCGCTTCGGTGGCGGCCATTTTTGGTGAAATATGGTTGCCGAATGAACACAGTAGCCGGAAATCACACGATTTATCGCTGGTTTACCGGCGCGAAGCCTCGACAGCATGTCGCGGCTCATCCACCATGCACGTTAACCATATCGCGACTGCTCCCATCCCGGAATTTTGGGCAGGCTAATATGGAGGGGGTTATCACAATGAAGCGGTCTTTCCTTGCCGCGCTGGCCCTGGTCTTGCTGATCGGGCTGCAGCCTCAGGCTGCTGGCGCTCAGGACAATGGGTGGAGTGCGTTGTGGGCGTGGTTGTCGCACGGTCAGGATCCGCGCCTCGTTCCTGTAGGTATCGGTGTGGGCGCTGCTTCGACCGGTGCTTCATTGGCGGCTACGGCTCATCATCACGGCCATATCGGCGATGGCGTTTTCATCAGCGCCTGGGCGGCAACCGCATACGGTTGTGCGATCGTTTACCCGATGGTTGGCACGGTTGTGTTGAATCGTCCGCTGACGCCGCGCGAAGCCTATGTGGGCATGGCCGACTGCGTTGTGCCGTTCATCGGCGGCTGGCTCGTCGACGCGGCCCTACCGCACGACGCCTGGACCGACGGCCTGCCTCCTCCCGCAGCTCGCCGCCAGCACTAGCCGCTGACGAATTCAAGAAAAGCCGGCTTTGTGGCCGGCTTTTGCTTTCTTTCTCACCGTCCGACGACGATCGAGGCGCTATCTTCTTTCCAGCCGGCGCAGGACTTCGTCGAGCTGATCGAGATTGCGATAGCGGATGCTGAGAACTCCGCCGTGCTTGCCTTCGTTGATGCCGACCGCAAGACCGAGCGCATCGGACAGGCGTTTTTCGAGCGCCGCGAGGTTCGCCCCCTTCGGGGCGCTTTTGCGTGAAGCGCGGGCGTGACCGTGCGCCTTGCCGCTTTTATCCGCGGTGTAGCGCGCTATTGCTTCGACTTGCCGCACGTTGAGGCCGCGGGCAACGATGTCTGCCGCAAGTTTTTCCGCGTTTGGCCGGCCGATCAACATCCGTGCATGGCCGGCCGAAAGTCGGCCCGAGGAAATATAGGCCTTTACCGTTTCGGGAAGCTTCAGAAGGCGCAGCGTGTTGGCGACATGGCTACGGCTTTTGCCGATAATTTTTGCGATCTCGTCTTGGCTATTACCGAATTCCTCCATCAAGGCGCGATAGCCCTCCGCCTCTTCGAGTGCGTTGAGGTCGGCGCGCTGCACATTCTCGATGATCGCAAGTTGAAGCGCTTCGGCGTCGGTGGCTTCGATGATGACGACGGGTACTTCGTGCAGCCCGGCCCGTTGCGCCGCGCGCCAGCGCCGTTCGCCGGCGATGATCTCGTAGGTTTCCGTGGAACCGTGCAACGGCCGCGCGACGATCGGCTGGATAATGCCGCGTTCGCGCAGCGAAGCGGCAAGTTCGTCAAGCTCGGCATTGGGAAAAGCGCGGCGCGGATTGCGTGCATTGGGCTGCAATGCGCCGGTCGGCAGGCGGCGCTGGCCGCGCGGCCGCTCGACGGACGTCTCGGCCGCCATTTCGCCGATCAACGCAGCGAGGCCTCGTCCCAAGCGCGATCGTGTCGAGTCTTCCGCCGTCGCGGGCTTTCCCAAATTGGCGCTCATCTCAGCGACTCACCCAGTGCATACTTTCGCTCCCGCTGAATAACCTCGGTCGCGAGCCGCAAATAGGCTTCGCTGCCGCTGCATTTGAGATCGTAAACCAGCACCGGCTTGCCATAGGACGGCGCTTCCGAGACGCGGACATTTCGCGGGACAATGGTCTCATAGACCTTGGCCCCCATGAACTCCCGCACGTCGGCCACGACCTGCGCAGACAGGTTGTTGCGTGCGTCGTACATCGTCAGCACCACACCATGGATCGTAAGATCGGGATTGAGGTGCGCGCGCACGGATTCGACCGTCTTGAGCAATTGCGACAAGCCCTCGAGTGCGAAGAATTCGCATTGTAGCGGCACGAGAATGGCGTTCGCCGCGGCCATCGCATTCACTGTCAGGAGATTGAGCGACGGCGGACAATCCACCAGCACGTAGGTGAATTTCACGTCTCCCATCTCGTTCATGGCGCCGAGCGCGCTGCGCAAGCGATAAGCGCGATCGCGCGCCTGTCCGATTTCCAATTCAAGCCCGGAAAGATCGAGCGTGGACGGCGCGAGATAAAGCCGAGGCACTGCGGTGGGCACGATTGCGTCGCGCAATCCGGCCTGCGCGGTGAGCACATCGTAAGTCGAGTAGCGCCGATTTCGACGATCGATGCCCAGTCCGGTCGACGCATTGCCTTGCGGATCGAGATCGACGATCAGGACGTCCTCGCCTATCGCGGCGAGGGCGGTGCCGAGATTGATGGCTGTCGTTGTTTTGCCGACTCCGCCTTTTTGGTTGGCGACAGCGAGCACGCGAGGCCGTTTCGCGGCTTGCGTCACGGGCGCCGGATCAGACGCTGCAGCGGCAAGGACATCGGAGAGTGATTGAGCGGCTTCATTCATGGTGCAGCACTTCCACAACCATCAGTGCATGGACACAACTAGAAATAGCACAACATCCCGGTCATTTAGGCTGGGCGTCGCGAATCAAAACAACGCGTGACTTTGGATCAGTTCGACTCGGAACTAAAGACGATTGAATGGTCCAACATTTAGCGGTTTCGGTCAATTCAGCATCCACATCTTGGCCCTTCGGAAAAAGCCCTTTGGCGCCTCTTTTCAACAGGGGATAAGCGATCTTCAGCAGTTCAGGAAGCGGCGCGACAGCGCGCGCGGTCACAATATCGAGTGGCTGGTGGAAGCTTTTGATGAAATCGTCGCTCCGCTGCGCGTGAACAATTGCGGGTGCGGCTGTGACGCGGGCGGCCTCGCGAAGGAATGCAGCCTTCTTTTGATTGCTTTCGATGAGGTGGACTTCGGCCGGAAGTGAATCGGCAAGTGCACAGGCGACCACCAAACCGGGGAAGCCAGCGCCTGATCCGAGATCGGCCCATCGGCGGGCTTCCGGCGCGAGCGCCAACAGTTGCAGCGAATCGGCAATGTGGCGGGTCCAAAGCGTCGGCACCGTTGACGGTGCGATGAGGTTCATGCAGGCCTGCCAATCGAGAAGGAGCGCGACGAATCGATCGAGGCGATCGGCTGTTTCACGTGAAACAGCAAACATCCCCAGCGCGCGGGCGCGGTCCAAAGAAAGGTCAGGTTTCGCCACTGGCTGAACGGCTTGCCGATTTGCTCGCCGGCTTGCGCCGAGGTCGGCGCATATGCGCGGCCAAGAGCGTCAGCGCCGCTGGCGTCACGCCATCGATGCGACCCGCCTGGCCGATGGTCCGTGGACGGTGCTGTTGCAATTTTTGCCGGACTTCGTTCGATAGTCCCGGCAGTGCCGCAAAATCGATGTCCGCATCGAGAACAAGACTTTCATCGCGGCGATAAGACTCCACGTCAGCCGCCTGCCGGCTGAGATAGACGTGATATTTCGCGTCGATTTCAAGCTGCGCCGCGATCCTCGAATCGAGCGCGTCGAATTCAGGCCAGATCCTGGCGAGGTCGGCGATGCCAATCTCCGGATAGGACAACAGTTCGAAAGCGGAGCGGCGTTGGCCGTCCTTGCGCAACGCCAGTCCCTTTCGTGCGGCTTCATTCGGCGTCAACGTCACCGATCGGGCCAGCCGGTGCGCCGCGTCAAGCGTCGTCATCTTGGCACGGAAAACCTCGGCACGCGCTGCTCCCACGCAGCCGAGCACGATGCCCCTCCCCGTCAGCCGCTGGTCGGCATTGTCAGCCCGCAGCGTCAGCCGGTATTCGGCGCGCGAGGTGAACATCCGATAAGGCTCGCTGACCCCGCGCGTGACCAGATCGTCGATCATCACCCCGACATAACCCTCGGCGCGGTCGAATAAGATCGGCGCCGCCCCGCTGGCGCTCGCAGCTGCATTCAGTCCCGCCACGAGACCTTGCGCGGCAGCCTCTTCATAGCCGGTGGTGCCATTGATCTGACCTGCCAGAAACAGGCCAGGCAGCCGCTTTGTCTCGAGCGACGGGTGAAGCCCGCGCGGGTCCACGTGATCATATTCGATGGCATAGCCCGGCCGGACGATGCGGGCGCGTTCGAGACCGGGAATGGTCGCGATCAGCGCCGCCTGCACTTCCTCGGGCAGCGACGTCGAAATTCCGTTGGGATAGACAGTCGTGTCGTCGAGCCCTTCAGGTTCGAGAAAAATCTGATGACCGTCGCGCTCGCCGAAGCGCACGATCTTGTCTTCTATCGAGGGGCAATAACGTGGACCGCGGCTCTTGATCTGGCCCGAATACATCGGCGAGCGATGCACGTTGGCGCGAATGACGTCGTGCGTCGCCGGCATCGTACGGGTGATGCCGCATTGGACCTGAGCGTTGGTGATGCGCTCGGTCAGCACCGAGAACGGCGCGGGCGGATCGTCGCCGGGCTGCATCTCGATGCTGCTCCAGTCGATCGTCGTGCCGTCGAGCCGTGCCGGCGTGCCGGTCTTGAGCCGTCCGAGTTCGAAGCCAGCGTGCTCTAGCGTACGGGACAGACCGAGCGCAGGCGCCTCGCCCATTCGCCCGGCCGGAATCTGGCGCTCGCCGATATGAATGAGTCCGCGCAAGAAGGTGCCCGTTGTCAGAACCACGGCGGGCGCCACAAGCATGCGTCCGTCCGAAAGCCGCACACCTTCTGCCCGGCCGTCGCCGAGCAGATCGTCAACCTCGGCTTCGACGACGGTGAGATTCGGAACGTTGCGAATGGCGTCCTGCATAGCCGCGGCGTACAGCCTGCGGTCGGCTTGGGCGCGCGGGCCGCGCACCGCCGGTCCCTTGCGGCGGTTCAGCATGCGAAATTGAATTCCGGCGGCGTCCGCAACGCGACCCATCAAGCCGTCGAGCGCGTCGATTTCCCGGACAAGATGGCCCTTCCCCAAACCGCCGATGGATGGGTTGCACGACATGGCGCCGACGGTCGCGAAGCGCTGGGTCACGAGCACTGTCCGCGCACCCATCCGGCCCGCGGCAGCCGCAGCCTCGCATCCCGCGTGCCCGCCACCCACCACAATCACATCGAAGCGGTCGCCCATGGGAATCTCCAAAGCGCAGCCGTTTTAGTGAAGGCGAAATCGGCGGTCAAAAGGCGCCTCGTTTCACGTGAAACACGGCGCCGGCAGGGGTGATGAAAATCGCGCCACGCCAGGCAGCCTTTACTTAACCATTCATTTACCAATGCAGAAGTCGCGAAAGATTGCGTCCAGAACGTCTTCCACATCGACGCGGCCGGTCAGTCGTCCGAGGCTTGTTGCTGCGCGGCGTAACTCCTCCGCGATCAGCTCCTCACGCGGATCCTTCGCCGCGCTTTCGGCCAAAGCGCAGTCGATCGCGGTGACGGTTTCTTCAAGCTCGCGACGATGGCGCGCGCGCGTGACCAGCGATGCCTCCCCGCCTGCGAAATAATTGCCAGCAAATCCCGACAGCGCCACGATGAGCGGATCGAGCCCCTCGCCCTTTGCCGCCGATGTAGAAAAAGTGAACTCATATTCGCTGTTACCCCAGCGCTGTTCTGACGACTTAGCGTTTTGATATTTCACCAGATCGATCTTGTTTTCGATCAACCAAACCGGTGCGTGCCCGCCCAGTTTTGGCGCCTGATCGCTTGATGGGCCGGCAGCCGATAGGTCAGTGACCCACAAGACCAAATCCGCCAAGCCGGCGCGCTCGCGGGCGCGCCGGACCCCCTCCTGTTCGACCGGTTCGGCGCTGTCGCGCATTCCCGCCGTGTCGAGAAGCGTGACCGGATAGCCGTCAAGCTCGAGATGCACTTCGAGTACGTCGCGCGTGGTGCCGG
>DASPWC010000311.1:0-3926 GCA_035622055.1 Xanthobacteraceae bacterium
TAGGCCGAGCGGCGCACCACGCAACCGGGCACGGCGCGAAAGCCCGCGGTACGGAATTGAGCATCGTCCCAGCGATCGAGTTTCGACTGTACCTTATCCCACCATACCGCCTGACCCGGTCCACCGCGGATTACGCTCATCTCGTTGAGACGAAACGACAACAGCACCGCCTTTTTGAGCCATTGATTGACCCGCCATGAACCATCGCCCGTCCGTTCAGCGACGCGGACGGCGCCGCGATCCAAAAGATCGAGCGCGTGCTCGACCGCTTCGCGGACGGCGCCCTTCGTGGTCGGACCCAATTCGTCGCGCCGATCGAAGGCAGTGTCGATGGTGCGGGCAAGATCGGCCGTGGCCGCCGCGTGCGTCGAGGACGTTACGTGTGTCGGGGACATTGAATGTGAGGACATGGGACGATCCCTGCTGGCGGTTTGTCGGGGCGCTATTGACCTATGTCAAGCACCGCGGCCGCGGCAGCGTCCAAACTGCACGTTCAGTGGGTCCGGCGTTAACAGCCAAGTTGGAACCATTCTTGCATATTCGTTGTTTTGTGGCGTAGCGGAAGGACTTTCAATGATCACCATGGGAATAGCCCTTGTTGCCGGTGCCTTCTACTGGCTGGGCTGTTATAAGCTGGCTTTCTGGATTCTGATTTATACGATCGTCTACGGCGGCTTGGGCATCTTGCGCGGCGACAACCATATCCGGCCGGTCTATCGAGGCGATTCCGGCTTCACCATAGTGGTTCTTATTCCTGTCGCTTGGCACATCGGCGGCTTGGCCGGCTATCTTTGAGGTCACGGACCCGCAATGTTGCTCGCAATCTCGCGTAAGAATTCCGTGAGATTGTCGGTGACGTGATGGACATGCGCGGACTCGCGCCCGGCCAGCTCCCATTCTTCGCGCAATACCGTGTGTGTACCTTCGGGGACGACAAGCACGGTAATCATGCCGAGCGCGCAGGGCACCTCCAGATTGCGCGCGAGATCTTCGAAAATCGCCGCGCGGGCTGAATCAACCCTGTGCCGAGCAAGAAATCGTTCGTAAACGATACGGCGCGGTTTCGGTTCGAGCTCAGCCGCCTTGATATCGAACACATCGTCGAAGTGCTTCTCGATGCCGAGCCGGTGCATCACCGCGTCGGCGTGATGACGCGTGCCGTTGGTAAGAATGAATTTGCGGCCGGGCAGCGTTGCAATGGCGGCGCCAAGCGCGGGATTGGGCGTCAACGACGAATGATCGATCTGATGCACAATTTCAAGGAATTGATCCGGTTGAAGGCCGTGTTCCTCCATCAGGCCGCGCATGGTCGTGCCGTAGCGCCGGTAATAATCCTTTTGTAGCCGGAATGCTTCCTCGTGCGTGACTTTGAGGAAATCGACGATGTAATCGCGGATGCGTATATCGACCTGCTGCCACAGATTGAGATGATGCGGGTAGAGCGTATTGTCGAGGTCGAAGATCCACGTTTCGACATCGTCGAATCGGGGTTTATGGGCGAAACCACGTTTGCCCGCATACCGCGCGGCGGCTTGCGCCGTCCCACGTGACTCTTTTTTGCCATTCTTTGTCGCGAGAAAATTGGAATTCCGGGGAATCATACAGCTTAATCCAAAAATCGGGGCCTTCCTTCACATGACTATTCTGCATTACTCGTTGCGCCCAGCGCAAACGGTGCGCGGCGCCTTGCGCAAGTCAATCCCATTCGTCTGGGCCTTGCTGACAGGAACGCTGGCGGGGGCTCTCGTCGCCGCCATCGCGGTGATCGCCGCACATCCCTAAAAGGCCGTCTCAACTCGCCTCGCGCCAGGCGGCGGCCGGAATCAAGCCCTTGAGTGCGCCATCGTGCAGCCGTACGGGGTCGCGTTCGCCCTCCATAGCGAGCCGCAGAACGCAGCGCGCCAACTCGTCTGGCCTCACTGTCGTGTTGCCGACCGATTTGAGCGTAAGCCAGGCTTCATCGAACGCCGTCTCCAACACGACTAGCGTCTGGGGGTCGAAGGAGTTGTTGTGGAACCCGCGCATGGCTTCCAAGCTCAATTTACACGGACATTTTTGTGATTCGTTGAGGATCGGCGCAGAGTTGGCCGAGTTTGTGACAGCGGAGGGTCGTTCGATCAACTGTGTTTGATCGTCGCGTCGATTTCGGCCTTCGAGCCCGGGTGGGCAGAGAGCACGCCCTGGGTTCATTATCGCCACAATTGGAACGCGACCAGCGCCACCAGCATGACGACGGCGCCCAGGCCTTGCACGGGCGTCATAACGTCGCCGAGCACGACGGCGCTGAGGATCGTCGCCGTCAGAGGTTCGAGATGCATGATGACGGCAGTGCGGAATGGCCCGATACGGACGGTAGACAGAAACACAAATAAGATTGCGGCAGTCGTGGCGAGGCTGAGTGCCATAAGACACGCCCAGACAACGCCGGTCTGGGGCAAAATCCAGGCGCGTCCGGCGAAAGACGCAGCAATGAATATGCCGGTCGACGACATCATCGAGTACCACGTGGTGACCCGCGCATCGGCGCCAACCAGATAGGCACGCGTCACCAGCAAGACGGCAGTGCGGCAGCAGGCCGCGGCGAGTGCATAGATCACGCCCGCGAGCGCGAGCCCCTCCGGGTGCGCGTCGATCAACAATCCAAGACCACAGAACGCGACCGCGGCGCAAAAAATTCCTTTCCACCGCAGAGCTTCGAGGCCAGCCAATGAAGCCGCGATGCCGGTGAGAAGTGGATAAGTGAAGTAGGACAGAACGGCGGTCGGCACGTCGACCTTATCGATCGCCTTGAACAAGCAGAAAATCAGACCGGCAAAGATAATCCCGATCGCGACAGAAACGATGCGCACGCCGGATGTGACCGCGGGCTTACCTCCGAAACGAAACCAGGTTGCAACGAAGGCGAGACCGGCAAGACTGCGAAACGACAGCATCGATACGACGTCGATTCCCGTTGCCAGCACGATCTTTGCCAAAACATCTGAAATACCGAGCGCCGCGCCCGCGGCGACGCCGGGAGCAAGCCGATGCAGCCGATCCCGGAACGCGGATGAATTCATTCAGCGCCAATTGGCATGAAGGGGGGACTAGCGCCGAAACAGCGTGCCGGCGCCCAGTTCGGTGAATAGCTCAAGAAGCACGGCGTGTGGAACCTTGCCGTCCAGGATAACCACGGCTTCCACGCCCTGCTCGAGCGCGTCGATACATGTTTCGACTTTGGGAATCATTCCGCCCGAAATGGTGCCGTCGGCGATGAGCCGGCGCGCATCGTTGATCGAAAGCTCTTTGATGAGTTTTTTTGATTTGTCGAAGACGCCGGCGACGTCCGTCAACAGCAGTAGACGTTTGGCCTTGAGCGCCCCGGCGATCGCGCCTGCGAAGGTATCGGCGTTGACGTTGAAGGTGCCGCCATTGGCCGCGGCAGCGACCGGCGCCAGAACCGGAATGAGGTTCCGGCCGAGAACCTGATCGAGCACCATGGTGTCGACTTTCTCCGGCTCGCCGACAAATCCGAGATCAACCACCTTTTCGATGTGCGAGTCCGGGTCAACCACGCTACGCGTAAGCTTACGCGCCATGACCATGTTGCCGTCCTTGCCGCAGAGCCCGATCGCCTTGCCGCCGGCCGCGTTGATGTACCCGACCATTTGCTTGTTGATGGACCCCGCGAGCACCATTTCGACGATCTCGAGCGTTTTTTCGTCGGTGACACGCAGTCCTGCCGCATAGTGCGATTGCACGCCGACCTGGTTCAGCATGGCCTCGATCTGAGGGCCGCCGCCATGCACCACGACGGGATTAATTGCGGTCTGCTCCAAAAGCACGATGTCGCGGGCAAAATCGCGCGCCAGATGCTCCTCGCCCATGGCGTGGCCGCCATATTTCACGACGACGGTTTCCTCGTCGTAGCGCTGCATATAGGGCAA
>DASPWC010000312.1:0-2161 GCA_035622055.1 Xanthobacteraceae bacterium
ATCACCACGCAGCGAAAAGCGATCACGGCCGCTTCGCAGCGCCTGCCGACCGGTTATGCGCTGGAGGAAAACGCCCTCAGTATGTCGGTGCGCATGGGTGACTTCACCAATGTGCCGGGCGGATTTCCGATCGAAGCCGGCAGCGAAGTGATCGGCGGTATTGCCGCCGGCGGCGCCAAGATCGAGCAGGATGTCGAAGTGGCAAAAGCGGCGCTTGCGGCGCTCAAAACATAACCGCTTCTCATACGGGCCCGCCTATTCATATTCCGGATTGCCCCGCTTGCGGGAATGAGCGGAGAATTCAGCGGGCTCTCGCCATTTCATCGCGCGCCGCGCGTACCGCTTTGATGATGTTCTGGTAGCCGGTGCAGCGGCACAGGTTCGATGCCAACACGTCGAGCAGTTCTTCGTCGCCGATACGCGGGTTCTTCTCCAGCACGTTGGTGGCGAGCATCAGAAAGCCAGGCGTGCAATAACCGCATTGCAGACCGTGATTCTCGATGAAGGCGCGCTGCAGCGGATTAAGCTCGTCGCCGTTGGCGAGCCCCTCGACGGTGCGAATCTTCTTGCCCTGCGCCTGAATCGCGAACATCAGGCAGGAGCGCACCGCTTCGTCGTCGACGATGACAGTACAGGTGCCGCAGACGCCGTGCTCACAGCCGATATGGGTCCCGGTCTGCCCGCAATCCTCGCGGATAGCGTCCACCAGCGTTTTGCGCGGCTCGACGCGGATCGGATAGTCGCGGCCGTTGATATTGAGCGTGATGTCGAATTTTTCGTTCATGCCATTTCTAGCGCGGCAACGCGTCCGGAAATTTACGACGAACGAGATCCTCGACTTCCTTGCTGGCGCACACCACCACGGGGAAAGTGTTCCGCTGCTTGAACGGCTTGCAGGCGTCGATCACGACGCGCGCATTGCGCGGATCGTCGGGACCATAGGCCATCGGATCGAGCACGGTCGACCAGCAGCCGCGCAGCGTCTCCATGCCTTCGCGCGGGTCGAAGCGCGTACACATCGCCCAGACCACCTTGTCCATATCGGAGGGATCGATGTCATCGTCGACGACGACGACGAAGCGGTTGGCATAAGCGCCGGCATGGCATTGCGAGGCGATCAAGCCGGCTTGCTTGGCGTGACCGGCATATTGTTGCTTGATGGAGACCGTAAGCCACAACCGGCTGCCGCCGGCGGCGCGCGCCCAGACCCCTTTCACTTCCGGGACGCCCGCGGCTTCGAGTTGATTCCACACCGCGCCGGCTCGGTACGTTCCGCGGTAGAACGAATCGTCGTCCGGCGGGATGCCGGGGATCGCGCAAAGCAGGATCGGATCGTCGCGGTGAATGAATGTCTCGATGCGGATCGCCGGTTCCTTCTTTTGGCCGCCGGCGTGATACCCGGTCCATTCACCGAGCGGACCTTCATCGAGCAGGTCGTTTGGATGAATGAAGCCTTCAAAGGCGATCTCTGCATGCGCCGGAATCGGCAGCCCGGTGCGCGGTCCCGCGATCACGTCGACCGGTTCGCCGATTAGGCCGCCTGCCGCATCGAATTCGTTCCTGCCGTAAGGAATTTCCAGGCCGGCAATCATGAACAGAGCCGGATGCATGCCGCAGACGACCGCGATCGGGGAGGGCTCGCCGCGCTCGTGATAGCGGCGCCGGATAAGATCGCCGTGTTCGCCCTTCGAGCACATGACGGTAGCGGCATTGGGCGACTGCGCCTGCACGCGATAGGCGCCGTAATTGATCCGGCCGGTATCCGGGTCGCGCATGATCACCATGTCGCCGGTGCCGATATAGTAGCCGCCGTCGTGCTCGTGCCAGCGCGACACCGGAATCTTGAAAATGTCGATGTCGCCGGTCGAAATATTTTCCATGACCGGTCCGCTCTTCACTGTCACCGGAGGTACGGTCCGCACCTCCTTCATAAAGCGCCGCCAATAGTGAACAAGCTCGGTGGCGCTCGCGTCGGCTGCAAGCCGAGCGTGATATTAATGCGCCGAACCGAGGTCAGGATATTGGCGAGGACCCGGTGGCCGCGCGGATAACCGGGAATGTCGAACAGCACGGCTTTGTTGCCGATCCGCCGCTGATAAATATCGACGACTCCGCCGATTTCCCGCTCGCGCTCGGCGCCCTTGATGTCCTGCAACTCACC
>DASPWC010000313.1:0-12793 GCA_035622055.1 Xanthobacteraceae bacterium
CCGCGAATTAATGGATGTATTTTCGATCCAGGACGAAGTCGCGCGCACCATCGCCGCGATTCTTGCCGCGCATGTAAACAGGGCGGAAGCAGAGCGCACGTTGCTAAAACCACCTGCTACTTGGCAGGCCTACGACCATTATATGCGCGCGGCCGCTGCTTGGGCGTCTTTCCAATCCTCGTGGAAACTGGAGAGTCTGCTGGAAACGCGGCATAATCTCGCCGAATCGCTGAAGATCGACGCGAAATATGCTCGCGCCTACTCGCTGTTAGCCAGCACCCACAGGGCAGCTTGGCTCAATCCTCTGAACGACGAATATCTGAACCCGTCCGCGCTTGACCGGGCCATCACCCTGGCCCGCACGGCGATAGAGCTTGATCCAAATCTACCCGAAGCTTATGCCGAACTGGCATATACCGTTATTCGCAAGCGCAATTTCGACGCGGCGGCAGCCGCCGCCGAAAGAGCGATTGCGCTGAATCCCAATTTTGCCGATTATCGAATTGCGCAGGTGCTTTTCTCCGTGGGGGCGCCCGCCAGAGCAATCGACATTGCCAAAGCGCAAATGCGGCTCGATCCCTTCCATCCGCATTTCGCCCCGCTGATGATCGGCGTCGCGCACTATCTGCTCAAGCAATACGATCAAGCACAACGCTGGTTGCGCGAAGCCAGCGGTCGCGCACCCAACCATCAGTATGGCCATGCCTTCTTGGCCGCGACATATGCGCAGCTCGGTCAGTTGGAAGACGCTCGCGCAGAAACGGCAGAGGTGCTGCGCCTAAATCCAAATTACACCATCGGCAGGACGCAGAAACAGGTATCCAATTTCAAGCGTGCCGAAGACCTGGAGCATCTTGTCGACGGTCTGCGAAGAGCTGGGCTTCCGGAATAACCCGGCGTCCAAAAAGCCATTTATTGTCCCACTGCCGATGGACGCCATCTAAGCTGGCTTGCTCCAAGATCAAGGGACGAGGGAGAGCAAGTAAATGTTTGAAGAATTTTATCCGCCGCTGCGTGCAACGATCAGGCGTGACTCGCAGAAGATCCCCCGCGATATCATTCACGAGCGCCATTTTGTCAGCGGCGCGCGCACCGCGAGGCTCGCTGCACGAGAATATCTCGGCAAGTTCGGCGGGCTGATGGGAGCGAAGGCCGAGGAGTTCGGCAATCTTAATCGCCGCGTCGAGAGTGAGCCAACCGCCGCAGGGGTCGAATATAGATTTCACGCCGAGAAACCGCAGTTCGACGCAACCACCGTCGCATATCACCAAACGGTTTTCGGATTGCCGATCTGGGAAGCGGGATTAGCGGTCCATATGAAGCATGCGCCGTTTCGCATCATTGGCGCGCAGACAACCCGACATTCCAATATCGAGATCGAAAAGCCCCCCGCGGCGGCTGTCGCTCGCTTGAAAAAGCTCGACGCGAGAGCACTGGCAACACTCCTTGGTATCGCGGCAAATAAGACGGCGTTTGACGCCAAATCGCTGCGGATATTGCGCCGCCGGCTGATGGTTTACCGCTACGAAAAATCCAAACGAGCAGTCCGGCCGGCACGTCGGACCGGCAGCGACAAAACCAAAAAAAATACCCTCGATCATCCTACGCTGCGGCTGCCGGCGGTGAATCGAAAAATTAGACAAGGACGACACTACGTCGTTGCCGCCCTAGACTTCCGCACCGTTTCGGATCTGTTCGGAGTCCTGCATTGGGTGGCGTTGGTGGAAGCCAAAACCCTCTCGGTCCTCTATCTCCGCGCCTTGGTGGACCACGTCTGCGGCCTGGTGTTTCAGGCGGATCCTAAGACACTTGCTGGTGGACCTTCCAGGGGCGCCAGCAACGGAGCTCTCAATCCGTTTCGCAGTTCGGTCCTACTGAAGGGACTGAATGCTCCTCATGCAGGAACGCGCTCGTTGACCGGCAATACGATCGAGATTCGCGATTTCGAGGTGCCCAAAATCAAACCACCGAAAGAGCCAGCAGGGGCGGCATTCGACTATTCAGCACGAACCAACGATTTCGCGGCAGTCAATGCGTATTATCATTGCGATCGCTTCTTCCGCCTGGTCGAGGAGCTTGGCTTTCCCAGGGGCGAATATTTCAAAGCCACCACGTTTCCCGTACCGGTCGACCATCGCGGGCGGATCGAAACGCACAACGGCATCGAGATCAATGCACGCTGCCAGGGCAATTCGACAGCCGTCGGAGGAATCCTGAACGTCCGTTTTGCACTGGCCGACAAGCGCGATCTGACCCACCCTCTCGGACTTGCGTGCGATTGGCGCGTTGTGCTTCACGAGCTGGGAGGGCACGGAACGTTGTGGAACCACATCAATTACGGGTTGTTCCACTTCGCGCACAGCGTTGGCGACAGTCTAGCGGCGATTCTCAACGACCCGGACAGTTATGTGAGGGGAAATGCAAGGTTCATCACCTTCCCATGGCTTCCGCCCCTTGGACGCCGCCATGATCGTAAGATCACGCAAGGATGGGCCTGGGGCGGAACGAAGGATTTGGGCGTTGATCACAATAGAAAGGTCGATCCCAAGGGTTATCAATCGGAGCAGATTCTCAGCACCACTCATTTTCGCATCTACCGTGCGATCGGTGGCGATTCACTGCATCTCAATATGCGCCGTTTCGCCGCCCGCTTTGCCGCCTATCTCATTCTTCGTACGGTGGGCAGCCTAACACCAGCGCACCCTCCACATCACGCTGCCGCCTATGCCATGGCGCTGATGATGGCCGACGCACCCGACTGGACGAGCGAAAAACAGGCCGGCGGCGCTTATGCCAAGGTCATCCGCTGGGCATTTGAGAAACAAGGACTCTACCAGCCGCGTCCACGGAAAGGACTGGTAAAAAGAGAGGGCGCGCCGCCGCTCGTCGACATTTATATCGAAGACGGCCGTCACGGCGAATATCAGTATCAACCCAAGTTCTGGAATTGCCGTGCAATCTGGAACCGCCGCACGGCCGACGGCGGCAAAGACCACCAACAACCCACCGCCGGCACAACCAATTTCGCCTATGTCAAAATCAAGAATCGCGGCACGACGACCGCCATCGGCGTCACCGTAAGGGCATTTCATCACAAATCGTCGGCTGGATATCTTTATGCCGACGATTGGACGCCCATGACCACTGCCGAACTTCCCGCTCCCGACGTTCCGCCCAATTCCACCGGCGAAGTCGTCGTTGGTCCGTTCGAGTGGGAGCCCTCCAAGACTGGTCACGACACCATGATTATGGTGGTCGCCGCTCCAGGGGACCCCAGCAATATCGACAATTTCGACCGGAGGAAAACGATCCCGGAATGGCGTCTTGTGCCCCACGACAACAACATCGGCCTCCGCAATGTATTTCCTGTCGATGGGAGTGGATCGAACGGCCTGCACGCTGCTTTTCGTGGACTGCGCGTTCATGTCAAAAATCCCCATGGGACGCGCGCTCGAATAGCCGTTAAATCCACACTTCCGCCTCTACTTGCCAAGCGCGGGTGGGAATTCAAATTCATCAGTCAAGGCGGGGACGCGTTCCCCCTCGACGCACATGCCGGGCGCGACGTCGTCATGCGACTTAAGCCCGGAAAACGGTTTACCGCCAGCGAAGTCAGGAACACGGGTAACCGTGACATTCATGTCGAGGTCTCCGCCGATGATATTCCCATCGGCGGCGCCTCCTATATGCTCGATCCATCGGCGCGAGTGTAGTCTTAGCTAAAAAGTGCGTGCGCTTCGTCTAGCGGCTATCGCCAAGAGCTTTCAGATAGCCGCGAGCCGACGAAGCCGCCGAGCGCGCCCGGTCGCAAGTAGATCACCCCGCGAAAGGAGCAAGACCGCGATGCTTGCAGCGGTCACCGTGCATGGCGCGGGTGTGCCGTATGTCACAGTACTCACGTCAACAGGTGCCTATATTCGATGCTTGAGGGCGTCCGTTGTATTTCCCGACAAGGGATCAATCCCATGAGACTGTGGGGGTTATCGGCCTTATGGCGCGCAACGGCGCGTTCGCGATCCGCGCTCGGGCCAGTTTTGTCGAACAAAAGTTTGAATGACCCTTATATGAAAGACGGCTTCACAAATCAGGACGAGGTTACGCGAACGGCTTCCACGATTCTGGCGGCCGCTGCGAACAAGTCGGAGGCCAAACGCGCCTCGCTCAAGCCTCCTGCAACGTGGCAAGCCTATGACCATTACTTGCGTGGAGTCACGGCTTGGACCTCCTTCCAATTCTCCTGGAAATTAGGCGATCTGCTGGAAACACGACAGCATCTCGTTGATTCGCTGACGATCGACCCCCAATTCGCCCGCGCCCATTCGCTGATGGCCAGCACTCACAGGGTGGCTTGGCTCAATCCTCTCGATGGCGACTATCTAAATCCAGCTACGCTTGACCGAGCCATCACCTTGGCATGCACGGCAATACGGCTGGATCCAAATCTACCCGAGGCCTATGCCGAGTTGGCATATACCATCATTCGGAAACGCAACTTTGATGCGGCAGCCGCCGCGGCTGAAAGAGCAATCGCGTTAAATCCCAACTTCGCGGATTATCGAGTCGCACAAGTGTTTTTCTCGGTGGGGCAACCCGTCAGAGCAATTGAAATCACAAAAACGCAAATGCGGCTCGATCCCTTCCATCCGCATTTCGCACCGCTGATCTCCGGCGAAGCTTATTATCTGCTAAAGCAGCATCATCAGGCGCAGCATTGGCTTCGCGAAGCCACACGCCGCGCGCCCAACCATCAATACGGTCATTCCTTCTTGGCTGCGACCTATGCGCAGCTCGGACAGTTGGAAGACGCTCACGCCGAGGCCGCCAAGGTTCTTCGGCTAAACCCGCACTACACGATAGGAAAACAGAAGGAAGTATCAATTCTGAAACGCAAAGAGGACATTGACCACATCGTCGACGGGCTGCGACGCGCGGGTTTACCCGAATAGCGGATGACAGGTATTGGCTTGAAGATATCGGCCTTGCGTGATGTTATCGCAGACACATTTACGGCTGGTCGGCACGTTTTCGTTCAATGGAGCTGCGGAAAAAACTTTCCTCGCGCGCACCGCCGGGCCGGCGGCCGTCCAACCCCTCCCCTAAATGGCCCAGTGACCTTTGACGAGTGTCTAACGGCCGCGGCGTTTTGATTTTTTCGCCACGTGACTAATCGCCTTGTCGATGTCAGAGAGCCGCGCTTTGACCGCTTTCCTGCGCTCCTGCAGCTTCTTTTTGATGCCGCTCTTTTGCTTTGCGCTTAATCTCTCGAACTGGATGTGACGTACAGACCATAAGCACATTGTTTTCCCCGGTCTGAGTGGTTCAACTCCAATGTGATACATTCACAATCGCAATGATTAGTAAGTTTCAATCATCTTCTAAAAATAATCAAGGCTTATATCAAACCGGCCGGGGCTTAATGACTTATCAGACTGGGGTCGGTGGCGGAATGTCGCACTGCGCGTCGGCCTATCTTTTCTGTGTTATTGGTGTTGCTTGACGCTAACCGCATTTTCGGGCTGTCGCCGAACCGGCCAAGCGGCATTTGCGGATTAGCCGCCGCCTCGGCCAAAATTGCGTTGTAATCGTCAACCCAACGCCGGCCAGCGAACAGATCGCTCTTGCCTCGGCACGCGCCGATAATCCCCGACGGCGTCTCGTTGAGTGTCATTGTTAGCCAGGTCCGATCGATTGGCATGACCGACTGCCCCTCCCGATAACCGAACGGCCGGACAGTTATACGGGATAGCTTGGTAAGCCTGCGAAATGCAATTTGAAGAACGAAATAAGCCTGAATGAGCGTTTCCGGATCAAAGCCGTGTTCTTCCGCAAGTCGGTCGGCAAGGACATCGAACGGTAACTCCTGGCGCGCATATGCTTGCAAGACGGCTTCGCGGACGCGATCGAGCGCGTCGTAAAAGGTCAGATCAGGCTCGACCCGCGTCCGGATAATCGCGGTGTTTGCGAACGGACCGATTACGTTCTGCGTGCCAAGCTGCGCGCGGTTGGCCATTGCGGTGGCCACGCAAATGTCGTTGCGCCCAGTTCGCAGCAGCAACAGTGTCTTGAACCCGGCGAGCAAGGTTACGAATGGGGTTACGCCGCGGCGGTGACTTACATCGCTGAGCCGCGCGAGTACATTGTTGGGAATATGCAGTCGCTCCTGAGCCATGCCCGCGCCCAGCTCGCTATCCGCGTTGGCAGCAAATACCGGCAAGGCCGTGCGCAAGTGCCGGTGCCAGTAGCCGAACTGCCGGCTGGCCGCGCTACCGTTCGACCACTGTCGCTGCCACCGGGCGAAGTCGGAAAACCGAAGCGCCGGCTCCGGCAACTGCGCCTTCTTTCCAGCCGCGAAAGCGGCATAAAGTTCACCGACCTCCTCCATGAATACGCCCATCGACCAGCCATCGATGATGATATCGTGCACGACCAAAAGTAAAACGTGATCCTCGTCACCCAGCCGAAGGAGTCGCGCGCGAAACAAGGGAGCGCGGCTTATGTCGAAAGAATTCAACGATTCTTGTTCGGCTACGAGCGCCGCCCTCTTGCGTAGCAGCGCCTTAGCTGCGGAATTCCGGGCGGGTTCGGCCGCGGCAAGATTTTCCACCGTGAGCAATCGCTTGATCTTGCTCGGTGGCGTAATGAAAGCGACCGGCTGTCTACCCCGCCATCCAAATCCCGTGCGCAGAGAATCATGGCGGCGCACGACCTCACGCAAGCAGCGTTCGAGAACTTTGACATTTAGCTGCCCTTTTAACCGATAGGCAAAAGGCAGATTGAACTGGGGGAGGCCAGGCAGCTCCCGTTCGATTCGCAGCATCCGCTCCTGCACTATCGCAACCGGCTGGGGACCGAATTTCTCGGTATGCGCGCTGGTCCTCGCCGGACGGCGGCGGTCCAAGGATCCGGGGTTGGAGATCTTTTTCAGTTTATGAATGCGCGCTGCGAGAGATGCAACGGTCGGGGCTTCGAAAATATCCTTGAATACTAAGTCGACGTCAAAGCGTTGTCGCAGACGCGAAATCATCTGCGTCAGCGTAATTGAGTCCACCCCTAGCGCGAAAACGTCCTGTGCAACACCCACCTCATCAATGTCAAGCAGATCAGCCCAGATCTTCGCGGTTTGTCGCTCCAGTTCGGATCGGGGCGCAGCAGACTTGCGGCTTTGTCGCATGCCGGCGTCCGGCTCGGTAAGCGACAGCGCGGCCGCTAGTTCGGCGCGCTTGATCTTTCCGCCGGCACCCTTTGGAATATGAGGAACAATGCGGACCAGTCCGGGGACTTTGAAGCTGGCCAGCCGCTTTCGGAGAAAATTTCGGAGCGTCGATGCACTCGCCGCAGCGTTCGCGCTTAATACGACGGCAGCGGCGACATCGGCGCCAAGCCGCACATGAGGAACGGCGAAAACGGCAGCTTCGACCACATCGGGGTGGCTTAATAACGCCTCTTCCACCTCGCCGGGTGCGATTTTCTGTCCGCCGCGATTGATAACCTCTTTGAGGCGGCCGACGAGGAAAAGATAACCTTCGTCGTCCAGGTAGCCGAGGTCACCGGTTCGAAACCAGCCGTTCCGAAAGACTTCCCGGGTCGCCACGGCATCGTTGTCGTATCCCCTGGTGATGGTGGGACCGCGCAGCGCGATTTCGCCATGCTTTCCGGCTGAAAGCCGGCGGCCGGCGGCGTCTAGAATGGTGATTTCCGCTCCCGCGGCGCGACCGACAGAACCCGGCTTCCGCCGATCCAGCGGATTAGCGGCAACCTGAGTAGCCGCTTCAGTCATGCCAAAAGTATCGATGACAGGAACATCGAACATCGTTTCCAGTTTGCTGAGCAGTTTCGCCGGCAGGGTCGAAGACGCTGAACGGATCAACCGCAGGGACGATCGCCGCGCGCGTTTTTCGTCACTCTCTGCCGCAGATAAGACGGCGCGATGAATTGCCGGAACTGCGGTATACCAAGTCGGTTGAAACTTAGTCAGCCAGTCAAGGAACACTTCTGCGTCAAATCCGGCGGTGCAGACTACACTCGAACCCGCCGCCAGCGCAGCGATTACGCCGGAGATTAAGCCGTGCCCGTGGAACAGCGGCAGCACGCTCAGCAAGCGATCCCGCGACTTAAGCTCAATCGCCGCGCCAACGTTGTAGGCCGATCGACAAACGCTGGCATGAGTGAGCGGGATCGTCTTGGGCCGCGACGTGGTACCGGACGTTAATAGGATCAGCGCATCGCCGTCAGCAGTCGCATAATTATCGTCTTTGATGCGCGGTCTCGCCGGTCCAGTCACTGTGAACGCGCCCGGCTGCGGCATCAGATCGAGCACCGGTATGCCGAGCCCAGATGCGGCCGTGCGGCTGGCCGATCCCACGGCAGGGTGCGTTAGCAGAGCTGCCGCCCGTAATTCAGCGAGATAACGGCGCCACTCGTCCGCCGTGAAGCTCGGATTAAGTGGCGCGCAAACCGCGCCGGCGGCGACCGATATGATCGCCGCTGCAGTCTCCGGCCCGTCGGGCAATGCCACCGCCACCCGATCGCTTTGGCCGATACCGACGCTGCGCAACGCTCGTATCGTATCCTTCGCATAAGCGCGAAGAACCTCATATGTCATCGACGCGCTACCGGGCCCCGAGATAGCGTCACGGTCGGGACTGGCTCGGCCATAATGATCGAGAAGATCGCCGAGACATGAAAACAATCGACTCATGGCGCTTTATCCGCCCCTTCATCTCACCGAGGCGCACGGCGAACGAACGCCAGCGCCAGCAAATGTGTCGAAATACAAAAACGCAGTTCCAGGGTTCGGCCGTTTCGAACCGACGCCTTACGTTTGAGGAAATCGATCTCAACGTCGTGGTGATTCAGGAACACGTGATCTAGAGCAGCGACGGCTTTATAGGCAGCTTCCTTGGCGGCAAACAGAAGCCGGCCGCCATAGCCATAAGCGGTCAGGGCGGACCGCTCGGTTGCTGTTGCAATAGCCTCGACCAATTCAAACGGCGGCGCTTCGGCCGGCTCTATATCAATACCGATGCCTGCAAATTGGTGTCGCGATGCGACCGCCGCGACGGCAACACGCGAATCGTGTGCGAGCGACCCGACGATGTTCAGCGGCCAAATCGGCGCTCCAGAAGGCGATCTGGGTAGCGCGCATATTCCATATCCGGCCCCGGCGAGAAGTTTCCGCGCTACGATGCGCGCCGCGCCGCTCGCCCGGCGAATTTTTGCGCTCGCTGAGACCGAAGCCTCCCCTGGTAAAAGTGCGCGTTCGTCCCCCGGCAAGATGAAACGATGGCCAATCATGATTCCCCGAACGGCCAATCGTTCGATTCCCGCCTGCAGGAGATTGTCGGCTCGTGCCGCCATCGGCCCAATCCGAGAGGGAAAGAAAGACGTATTGGTTTAGCCGCTCGTTCGAACGGTGTGCGTTTCGCGCGGATTACCTTAGCATGATTGTTTTTCGAACGAAACGAAGACGCTTACCGACAAAACGCAGACGCGGCAATGACCAAACGGCCCCTCCGCATTTTTCCGTCGTGACGATTTACACATGAGTGTCACACTGCAGAGAGCAATGGCGGTCGGACTATTGGATTTCATTTTGTGCGGACCATCAGAGCAGCTGATGAATTGAGTTGGTTGGTTCGTGAGAACTTGGAACAAAATGAAATAGTGCAAGCGTCACCAACAGTCCGACAACGCAGACCCACGCGACCGCGGTGAAATCGGGGCCGGTAAGGTTTGCGATAATCCGATGCCAAGCACTCGCATTCCCCGACCTCCTATTATTTCTCCGGTCGGCCGGAATCGGGCGTTCGGGGCGCAAAGATGAATAAATCATCGTTGCCTCCAACTTTATCGGCGGCCTATCGCCCACAGCGGCTTGTGGCGGCGTGCTCGAGCTTTATCTTTGGAGACCTTGTCGGCCGTGTCGGTGTCTAAGATCACAGCAAACCCGGGGTCGGCAACGCGCGATGATTCCCTCCCCGCGAGGCGGGGCCAAGCGACGCTCCGCACCGATTGCGTGAAGCGGGAAGCCTCGTGCGATCCGACACGCCGGCGCACTAAGTCGTTTCCAGCAAGGCGCGCAGTACTTCGGGTTTGCGAATGATGGTCCAGCGATTTTTCAGTTCGATAATGCCCTGACGCTGCCAGTCACGAAGACAGCGGTTCACCTTCTCTCGCGTCGCACCGGCCATTTCCGCCAATTCACTTTGCGACAAAGAAAGCTTTGCCCCAACGTGAACGTCGGGCTGATAATTCAACAAAGTCTTGGCAAGGCGGACGGGTAGATTGAAGAAGGCGATGTCCGACATGCGTTCGTCGGACCGGCGAATGCGCGCGCAAAGGATTTCCATCAACTTCATGCACGCCGCCGGATTACGCTCAAGGAATGGCACCACGTTCCGCCGTTCCAAGACCATCAGTTCGCAGTTAGTGAGCGCCACGACGTTGGCCGAACGTGGCTTGCCGTCGAGGAGTGCAATTTCACCGAACAACTCGCCCGATCCCAGATCGGCGAGAATAATTTCCTTGCCTCTGCTCGTGGGCCGGGAAATACGTACCGAGCCAACAACCACCGCCATCATGCTATCGCCGTGGTCGCCCAGCCGGCATATCGAATCGCCTGCCTTGAAACTGCGCGGCACCGCATAGCCGGTGATGTCACGACGCGCTTTTTCGTCAAGTGAACCAAACAATGCACATTTTTCCAGTAATTTTCGGCCGCGATCGGCCGGGCTTATTGTGTTGACCGCATTCATCCAGCCACCTCATCGGGTCAGACGTCGCAAAACACGGCGCGGCGTATTCCAGAGCTAAGCTAGGCTCGAACTGGAATCCAGTTGTAGAGCGAAAGCCCGCCATCAACGACGATGGTCGTTCCGGTCACATACCGGGAAAAGCGATCGCACAGGAGAGCCAGCGCCATATCGGCGATGTCCTCCGGCGTGCCGGCGCGGCCGAGCGGAATCATTTTCGCAAGCGTCGCAACATCGGCATCGAACCCGCCGCCCGGCACCGCGCCCGGAGCGATCGCATTGACGCGAATGCCATCGGCTCCAAGGGCGCGCGCCAATTCCTTGACCAGCATGGTCTGGCCGGCTTTGGTCGCGCTATAGTGAGGAAGATTACGCGGCGTATGCGCGTGCGGGGAAGTAATAAAAAGCATCCGCCCCCTGATCCCGCGCGATTTCATATGCAGGCCGGCTGCCTGACCGAGCACAAATCCGGCGCGCAAGCCAACCATTACCATCGAATCCCATTCCTTTTCGGTCACGGCGAGCGCCGTCTGATTTTCGTGTCGCTTCGGCGATGCGCAATGGACGAGAATCGAAACGGCGCCGAGCGTCTTTGCGGCAGCGTCGAAAAGCGTACTCGGCGTAGTCGGATCGACGAGATCCGCCGCCAGAAACCTCGCATTTAGCTCGTGGGCCAGTGCTTGTCCCGGCTGTTCGGCAATGTCGCTCACGACGAGGCGAGCCCCCTCACCCGCCAGAGCCTTCGCTATCCCGCGTCCAATGCCTGACGCGGCTCCTGTGACGAGCGCAGTATCGCCCTCAAGCAGTCCCATCTCTGTAACCTCCGCAGCCGGTCAAGCGGTCAGCTCGATCTTCTTATCCTAGCGCAGACAGGTCCGCGGCGGATATTGTCGCAACAAAGGCCGCCGCTGCGCAAATATGCCCAGGACCCATGATCTTTGTGGAAGCTGCGACGTTGTAGTACACGCGCGTTGGAACATTAGGTTGACGAGATCGGGCAGCGCATCAGGTTTCTGTTCTTTTTGCCGTGCTACAAGCAATGATGGTTGCACTAGACCGATTGACTGCCCTACGTTGAAGGGAGGAGACAATGGCGCAGGATCAAACCGTTCCTCGCGGCCCCGATCTCACGCAGGGCGTTGCACCTTCCGATCTCGTTGATGACCGGCTGGTTGGCCATGTCGGCGACGAGGAGGTGCTGCTGGTCCGCAGCGATTCCGCCTGGTTCGCGATTGCCGCCCATTGCACCCATTACCATGGACCACTTGCAGAAGGAATCGTGACCGGAGGTGCGGTGCGATGCCCCTGGCACCATGCCTGCTTCAATCTGCGTTCCGGCGAGGCGCTCCGCCCGCCGGCTTTTAGTCCGGTTGATTGCTGGAACGTCGAGCAGCGAGGCGACCGAATTTTCGTCAAGGAAAAACGTCAGCAAGAAACGCGACAAGTCTCCCCGACAAGTCCGCACGCCACAGGCCGGATAGTCATTGTCGGAGGCGGCGCGGCAGGCTTCGCGGCGGCCGAGATGCTGCGGCGGCGTGGCTTTCGCGGCGACGTCGTTATACTCAGTAGTGACGCAGCTCCGCCGGTCGATAGACCCAATTTGTCGAAGGACTATCTTGCCGGGAGCGTGCCGGAGGATTGGTTGCCGCTGCGCCCCGACTCGTTCTATCGCGACAACGGCATCGAATTACGCCTCGCTACCGAGGTTGTGGGGATCGACGTAAAGGCCCGCGAAGTCACTGTCTCCGGCGGCAAGAAGTTAGCCTACGATCGTCTGCTGCTGGCGACCGGCGCCGAACCGGTCCGACTTGCGATTCCGAGCGCCGATCAGCCAAACGTCTACACATTGAGGTCGCTGGCGGATTGCCAGGCGATCATAAACGCAGCCGAGAAGGCCCATCGCGCGGTTGTCATTGGGGCGAGCTTCATCGGGCTGGAGGTCGCGGCGGCTTTGCGAGCACGCAATATTGAGGTGCACGTGGTGGCGCCGGAAGAGCGGCCGATGGAACGCATACTTGGGCCGCAGATGGGTGACTTCGTTC
>DASPWC010000314.1:0-3320 GCA_035622055.1 Xanthobacteraceae bacterium
ATAGTTGAGCTTTTCCGCATCCGGCCCGAGTTTTTTGATCCACCGCGACATGTCCAGCAGCGTCGTCGGGCAAATGTCCGGACAGAACGTGTAGCCGAAATAAATCGCATAGGGCTTGCCGGCGAGTGTCTTCTCCGAAACCGTAGCGCCGGCATCGTCGACAAGCGTAAAAGGGCCGCCGATCGAAACTGCAGTCGCGTTGTGCCCCACCCAGCCGAACGAAACGGCATAGAACACGCCGGCCGCGGCCGCGACAGAGCCGGTTAGCCCACAGATCGCCATGAGAATCCAATCGCGCGCGCGCATTATTTCATCCCCATGTTACCAGTGCCGCCATTACCCATGCCGCCAGTGTGGTCTGCGCTACCCTTGCCGTCCTTCATCGCGCCCATTGCCTGGACCGGTATAGCGACCGAAATATTCCCAGCTTTCGCAAACGTGAGCGTCAAGGGAAAGGTTTCGCCAGGCATGAGCGGCCTCTTCAATCCGATCAGCATCACGTGGAAGCTACCGGGCTTAAGCGTCACGGAGGCGCCAGCCGGAATGGGCAAACCGTCGGTGAGTTGACGCATTTGCATGACGCCGTCGACGACGGCCATTTCGTGAACCTGGACCAGGGCGGCAACGTCGGACGACACGGCGACGAGGCGATCAGCGTCGTTCGTCTTGTTGTTTAGCGTCATATAAACGACGCCGGTCTGAGCCCCGGCTGGCGTCGCCCGAGCCCAAGGCTGCTCGACGGCTATCCTGGAAGTTTCGTTGCCTTGCGCAAGCGCTGCAGGCGCGCCTGCGATCAGCGCAGCAAATACGGCGAGTTTGAACAAAGAGCGCATGAATGTTTCTCCGAAAGCGCGTGAGAGACGGCTCCACTGGAAGCGGAGCGCGTTCGAGCGTCAGACGGAGAAAGCCGGAGGTGCGCGTGGATCGCCGGTGGTACGGCGGAATTGAGGGGCAAAAGTCCCATTGCCCAAGGGATTCAAAACCGCGGCGACAAACAGTCCGGCATGGGCCGGGATTGCCGTGGCTTCGCCAACAAGCGCAATATCGCCGGCGCTTTGCGCGGCGACAGCGCAGAACGGACATCGCGGTTCCGGGCTAGGTTTCTGCCGGTCGCCGTCGGGCACTGATCCTGAAGCAAAATGACAAATGACGGCGCTAGGTTGCCCTGGCGTCGCGAAAACCGACATGCCCAACCCGACGCTTGCCATAAGAGCTTGCATCGCCAGCGCATAGGCCATGCAAACGGCAAGTACGCCGTTCAGCGGTCGAGAGCGTCTCGATTGTCGCATTTGTTTAACGAATAGCACCTATCGCCTGCGCGCGACACTGCCGATGGAATATTTTAATGCCTTACGGGGTTCACGTCGCGACCATGTTAGCGCCAGTAAATTTACACGGAGGTAAAAATGCACAAGTTGATCATCACAAGTGTCGCTGCCGCAATTGCAGCGGTGTCAGTAGCATTCGCGCAGATGGCGCCGACCAAGACGGGCGATTCCGCCAAGGGCAAAGTCCTTACGAATGGCACTGGAATGACGCTCTATGTTTTCGATAAGGATTCCGGCGGCAAATCCGCCTGCAATGGTCCGTGTGCCGGCAATTGGCCGCCGTTGATGGCGGCGGAAGGGGCAATGCCGATGGGCGACTACACGGTCATCGCCCGCGACGATGGGAGCAAGCAGTGGGCCTATAAAGGCCGGCCGCTCTATACGTGGAAAAAAGATGCGAAGCCGGGCGACATCACCGGCGACGGTTTCCTCAACGGCGCTTGGCATATCGCGCAGCCGTAACTTGATCTAAACGCGAAACGAAACATCCGCTCGATTCGGGTTGCGGTGCAGAATCCGAATCGGGCGGATGTGCGCAAGCGTTAGGGTCAAGCACGCACAAAAGCGTTCGGAAAAGCCGTCGATTGCAACGGCTACCCCATTTCGGCGCGAAGCGATCGCCAAGATTATCAGTTTTCAGGCTATAGCATAGCTCATGCGCGCTACACGTTTTGCATTTCCCGCCCCGCCCGCCGCGCCCAATTTTCCCACGCGCGATTGAGCGAATAGTCGTTGAGCCGCTCGACGACCTTGTCGATCTCGCCCGGGCTTAGGAATTTGATTTCCCCCAGCGCCATCGCCTGCATTTGCAGCTTCGCGGCGACTTCCAGATAGACGGAGACAAATACGGCGTGGCGCACGGTGCGGCCGACCACGGTCGCGCCGTGACCGCGCATCAGCGTCGTCGGCCGCGCGCCGAGAATTTTCGCCAAGTCGCGGCCCATCGCCATGTCGCCGACCAAGAGCGTCGTGTCGCCGAACTTGTCCCGCGAATCCCAGGTCGGGACCTCGTGACCTATATGCGCGCACAGGTGCAGAAACGGCTTGAGCTTCTTTCCCGTCACGCCGAACGGAATGACGCTCGGCGAATGATTGTGGACGACCGCGTGCACTTCGGGCCGCGCTTCGTAGATCGCGCCATGGATGAAGCGCTCCATGTAGGGCGGCGGCGCGTTCGTATCGATCGCGGCGCCGTCGAGCGTATATTCGATGATGTCGCCGCGCTCGATGCGCTCGGGCGCCCGCGCGCGCGACAGGAGATAGTGCCGCGGATTATCGGGATGCCGCGCGCTGACATGGCCGAAGGAATCGACGATTCCCTCGTTAGCCAGGATGCGGTTGGCCGTGACCAATTCTTCGAGAATGAAATCGAGCTTGCTCATTGTGCGCCTCCTCGCCAGGCGCTTGTTGTAGCGGCAGCAGGTCGCGAGACTCAACCGCCGATCTACGCTATGCCACCGGCTGCGAGCGCGCCATTGCGATGGCCGCTGCGTCTTGAGGGAGTTACGAATGCTGCAGCGCTCGGCCATGATGGTTTCACTCGGCGTCATGGCGATATTTGGCGCCGCGGCGGCCGTGAGCGCGACGGATTTCCCGGACCGTCCGATACGAGTCATCGTCTCGGTGCCGGCCGGCGGCGGCGTCGACACCGTAACGCGAATCGTTACCGACAAGATGCGCCCGGCGCTCGGCCAGCCTCTCATTGTCGAAAACAAGGCCGGCGTCGGCGGCAGCATAGCCGCCGAAACGGTCTTCAATGCGGAGCCGGACGGTTACACGCTGCTTGCATCGCAGCCGGCGCCGATCACAACCAACAAATTTCTCTACAAATCGCTCAACTACGATCCGGCGCAGCTCGTGCCGGTCGCGATCATGTCGCACATTCCGAATGTGGTCCTGGTGCGCAAGGACTTCCCGGCCCAAACCATTCAGGAACTAATTGCCTACGCCAAGGCCAATCCCGGCAAGATCAATTACGCGTCACAGGGCATC
>DASPWC010000315.1:0-5260 GCA_035622055.1 Xanthobacteraceae bacterium
GAACACCCGCTGGCGCTACAGCTCGGCGGAGCCGATCCGCGCGCGCTTGCATCGTGCGCGCGCATCGCAGCGGATTTGGGGTTCGACGAAATCAATCTCAACGTCGGCTGTCCGTCCGATCGCGTGCAAGAGGGCCGGTTCGGCGCGTGTCTTATGGCTGAACCGCAGCTCGTCGGCGACTGCGTCGCGGCCATGAAGGCCGCCGTGGCCATCCCGGTCACGGTCAAATGCCGTATCGGCATCGACCACCAGGATCCCGAACAGGCGCTCGACGTTTTTTCGGCGGCGGTCGAGCAAGCGGGAGCCGATGCGCTCATCGTGCACGCCAGAAAAGCGTGGCTCGAAGGACTATCCCCGAAAGAGAACCGCGAAATTCCTCCGCTCGACTATGAGCGCATCTATCGGCTCAAAGCTTCGCATCCGCAGCTGCCGCTCGTACTCAATGGTGGGATCGGCAGCATCGCGGACACGCTTTCGCATCTTCGTCGCGTGGATGGCGTGATGGTGGGCCGCGCGGCCTATCAAGAGCCGTGGCGGCTTCTCGCCGTCGACGCGCTGGTGTTCGGCGAGGCGCCGCCCTTCACATCGGCGCGTTCGGCGGCGATCGCGCTGATCCCCTATATCGAGCGCGAGCTGGCCGAAGGAACGCGACTCCACGCCGTCAGCCGGCATTTGCACGGGCTATTTCGCGCGGTGCCGGGGGCGCGCGCGTTCCGCCGGGAACTCGCCAAGGCAGGAGGAACGCAGGCTGGGGTGGAGCTTCTTATCCGGGCGCTTGCGCTCGTCGCCGATGGGGGCCTGGACAGCGAGCGAGCCGCGGCGTAGCGAAACGGTTTGACCCGCCTGACGAAAGAATAAGAATCAGCATGATTCTTGGCGTTCCGTTGAGCGAGATCCTTTGGCTCGCTGTGGCCGTCGTCGTCGCCGGCGTTGTTACCGGACTGCTCGCCGGGCTTTTCGGGATCGGCGGCGGCGCGGTGGTCGTGCCAGTGCTGTACGAAATCTTCCGCTTGCTCGGCGTGCCTGAGGATGTGCGCATCCAGCTCTGCGTAGGCACGTCGATCGCCATCATCGTGCCGACGACGATCCGGTCTTATCTTGCGCACCGCGAGAAGGGTCTGGTTATTCCGCGCGTCATCCGGCTGTGGGCGGTGCCCGCCGTCCTCGGCGTCACGTGCGGCGCCATTATCGCGGTGTTCGCGCCGCCATCGGTCTTCAAGATCGCCTTCATCGTCATCGCAAGCTTCATCGCGATAAAGTTTCTTTTTGCGGGCGATCGCTGGAATCTTGGCCCCGATCTGCCGGGAGCCACGGAGATGACCGTCTATGGCTTCATCATTGGGCTGGCGAGCTCTTTGATGGGCGTAAGCGGCGGCTCGCTGTCGAACATCGTTCTCACGCTCTATGGCAAGCCGATCCATAACGCGGTTGCCACGTCGGCGGGGCTTGGCGTGCCGATCACGATCGTCGGCACGCTCGGCTATATCCTGGCCGGCCTGCCGCATCAGTCTTTGCTGCCGCCGTTCTCGCTCGGCTTTGTCTCGCTCATCGGATTAGCGGTGATGGCGCCGCTGTCGAGCCTCACCGCGCCCTATGGCGCCCGGCTCGCGCATGAATTATCGCGGCGCACGCTCGAAATCGCATTCGCGATTTTTCTTCTTTTGGTTTCGCTGCGGTTTCTTGTGAGCCTGATCTAAGTTCAAGGATAGCCTTTCAGCACCAGCCGGTCGCCGTTGACCTGCCAGCCTTGCAACCGGTTGAGAAAGCTCATTCCCAGGAGGCTCGTACGCAGCTGACCCGGCTGAACCACCAACGCCTCGACGGAGCGCTCCTCAAGACCTCCGATCGCAACGCGATCGAGCGTGACCGGCGCAGCGCCGGCGCGGCCATTCGCCGTCTCTATGCTTACCGTGTAGCTGAGCATGGCAATGGGCAAGCCGGCGGCCTTCGCATCGTCCTCGGTCAGCACGACCGAACTCGCACCGGTATCGAGCACCAGGTGGACTCGCGCTCCGTTGATTTGCGCGGAAATGGAAAAATCCCCGCCGTTTGTGCGCGCCACTTCGACCGTACGGCCGTGCGAGGCGACGTGCCCCGGCATCAATTCGACGAGAACCCGGTCGGCGACCTCGTGCACCTCGAACCGATACGAATAGCCGATCACCAGCGCCAGACCGACCGCCGCCCACAGCAGCGTGGCGATCAAGGCTTGCGCGAAACGTTCGCGAAAAATGGTGAGGAACGTCGCTCCGAGGAAGATCAGGAGGACAATCTTATAAGTGAGCGATCCGAAGTCGTCGGTCGATAAAGGCCCGACTGTTCCCGCGCCATGTCTTGCGACGAGAATGAGGGCCGCGATCAAAATGCCGAGCAAAAGTATGGAGAACAAACGCTGGCGCACGTGAAACATCCCCATGGGCCGCCGCGTTTGCGCAGCCGATCGCCACATTGGCCTTTTCGAAAGCGAACCCGCACCATAGTCGCAGAATAAGAGAACGCAATCCCCGCGATTGCTCGTATCCCGGTTGAAAAAGGGTCCTAAGCGTGCTCGCCCGCTTGAGGGTTCTCTTAAAGCATGATCTGGACAAAGCTCGCCCGGACTCGATCCGGATTGGAACGAATTCCCCGGAAAGATAATGACTCATCAAACATCTAAAGCCGCAATCGATCCGGTTTGAAACGATTGCGCTCTAGCCGCGCGCGCTAAATGCGATCCGTTTGGGCCGAGGCGAAAACTCGCCGGAGGAAGACTAAGCCCGCGCCGTTTGAACTTGCGGTTGAATGCGCGATGTGTCTTCGGCGATAGGGGGCAGCGCCGCCATCACCCGTTCCGGCGGGAAGGCGACAATGATTTCGGTGCCGATACGCAACTTCGATTTGAGCGTAAAGCTTCCGCCGTGCAGGTCGACGAGATTTTTCGCAATCGGCAAACCGAGGCCGGCGCCCTGTTCGGCCGTCTTGATCGAGTTGGAACCCTGGCCGAAGGAAGCGAGCACAACCGGTATTTCCTCTTCCGGAATGCCGGGTCCGGTGTCCTTGACGCTCATATATTGCCCGCCGGATGCGGTGTAGCCGACCTTGAGCCAGATTTCGCCACCTTGGGGCGTGAACTTGATGGCATTCGAAAGCAGGTTGAGGCAGATCTGGCGCACTGCGCGCTCGTCGGCCCATAGCCGCGGCATTTCCGGCTCGAAAATTTCATGGATTTTGATGCCGCGATTGCCGGCCCGTAGTTTCAATAGATAGTGGCAATCCTCGACCACGCGACGAAGCGATACAACGTCCTCGTTAAGTTCGTAACGTCCGGCTTCGATCCGTGAAAGGTCGAGAATTTCATTGATGAGGTTGAGGAGGTGCACGCCGGAATTATGGATGTCGGCCGCATAGTCCTTGTACACCGGCGCGCCGTGCGGACCGAAAATCTCGCTCTTCATCACCTCCGAAAAACCGAGAATGGCGTTAAGCGGCGTTCGCAATTCATGGCTCATTTGGGCGAGAAAACGCGATTTGGCAACGTTGGCGCTCTCGGCTCGGCGCCGCGCCTCATCCGAAATGGATTTTGACTGCTCGAGCTCGCCGATCAGCGCGTCCTTTTCCGCGCGCGCTTGCAGCGTTACAAGCGTCGTCGAATAGAGCCGATAAGCCAAGAGCGAGAAGCATCCTTCTGCGGTTAGCACCATGACGGCGAGAATGAAGTTGTGCAAATCGCCCTTGACCGCGAAATCGAGCGCGACGGCGATCGTCACCGGCAGCGTCAGCGCAAGGACGGCAATCGGCAAGCTGGACGCCAGCATGCTCGAGATCGCCACCACGAGAAGCATAACAAACAGCATGAAGGTCGAAGCGCGGTCATCCGCGCCGATGGGATTGCTCAGAACGAAGGTCCAAGCCATGCCGAAGAATAGATCGAGGGTGACGAAGCGCATACGCCACAGCTTCAGCTGCATGGCCGGGCGTGCTTCGGCGAGAAACTCGCGGCAGGTGTGAATCATAATGAAGTGAACGAACAGCGCGCCGGCCACCCAGACCGCGGACGCGAATGCGCCCGTCCAAAGTCCGGAAAGTACGCCAATCATGACCACAAGCAGCAGGAGGACCGGCGACGCGGATACGCGATTCTGCGCGAATGTACGCAGCAATTCATAGTCGAACACCGCGCGCGTGCCGCTTGTCGAGGTCAGCCGGTCGCGCGCCTCGCGCACGTGCTGCGACGATAGCCGCCGCTGCGCCGAAGGGGCGTGGATAGGCGAGGCGGCTTCGTGCGTTTCGCTCATAGTTTAGGGCAACGGTGTCGGCCGCCGGTGTAGCCAAAGGGTTTTGGGCCGGCCGCCTTGGTTCAGCAGGTCTGGCCGTGGGTAGTCGCGATACCTTGGTGCAAATTCCTTAAGGGGAGGCTTAACGAATGCGGTCGGAGTGGGGGCCGCAACGCTTCATTTACCCCTTGGGCAAACGGCCTCCGATCCGCCTCATCCAGGCATTGTGGCGAGACGCGCCGGGCCGCGCTAAGCTCGTGCCGTGTGACCGCGAGGGCGACGACGAGGCGATACACGATGAAGCTTTACGATGGAGGCCGCGCACCCAATCCGCGGCGCGTGCGTATTTTCCTGGCCGAGAAGGGCATCAAGGTCCCGACCGAGCAGATCGATCTCGGCGCGCTGCAACAGCGCACTGAAGCCTATACCGCCATCAATCCGATGCAGCGCGTACCGGCGCTCGTGCTTGACGACGGCACCGTTATCGCGGAATCGATCGCCATCTGCCGTTATTTCGAAGCGCTTAACCCAAATCCGCCCTTGTTCGGCGCCGGCGCGCTCGGCAGCGCGCTTGTCGAAATGTGGAACCGGCGCGCCGAGCTTCATTTGCTTTTTCCAGTCGCCGCAATATTCCAGCATCTGCATCCGGTCATGAAGCGGATGATCGATCCGCAGGTCCCGGCATGGGGCGAGGCTAATAAGCCGCGGGTGACCCAATTTTTGGAATTTCTCGACGGCGAGCTCAAAACCCGGGCCTATATTACGGGACGGGACTACACTATCGCCGATATCACCACGCTGGTTGCCGTCGATTTCATGCGCGTATCGAAGCTCGCGGTGCCGGACAATCTCGGCAACGTGCGGCGCTGGCACAAAGAAGTTCTGGCCCGCCCGAGCGCGGCGGCATAGTCGATAAAAAACGCCGATCGCTCGCCTGGAAATGCCCGCGGCAGAACCGGCTGTGCCGCAGCACGCAACGTGCGAAGCCAAACGAGGCCGACCAAATT
>DASPWC010000316.1:0-2036 GCA_035622055.1 Xanthobacteraceae bacterium
GGCAAGCGCCTTGAGTCCACCGGCGGCGTAGGCCGCGGCCGCGCGCAAAAGTTCGGCGAGTTCGTGCGCGGCCCCCGGCGCGAAGCGGCAGAAGGCCCCGCCCGTGAGACGGGCGATCTCGCGGAAGGCGCGTTCGCAGACAGGGTCATAGCCCTCCTGGAACATGAACGCCTTCACGTTGCGCAAGCCAAGCTCTCCGGCACGCCTGCACAGCTCATCGAGCGATTCCTCCATCGCGTCGCCGATGAAGACCAACACGGCGACCTTGCGGCTGTCGTTTTCGCGCCGGGCATGGGCGAGAACTTTGGCGATCTGGGTCTGGCCGCCGCGACAGTCGATCCGCGACATCAACCCGCCCAGCCGTTTCGCTTCAGCGATCCAGGGGGACGCGCGGCATTCCGACTGGCCGCGATAGTAGACGAGCTGGACATCGAGACCGCCGACAGCCGCCGCTTCGCGAAACATGTCCGCTTGGAGCTTACACGCCTGATCCCAGGTCGGCTGTCGGCTCATGGTCGCGTCGAGCGCAAAGATCAATCGCCCGCGCTGCCCCGGTTGCGCTGCCGGACGGAGCTCTTTGACTTGATCGATAAAACGATCGATCTCAGCGCGCGGCGACGGGACCGCATCTGCATTCGGCTGGGCGCCTTGGTGCTGGGTCGGCGCTGGCCTGCGTTCGGAGCCATTGGTCATCGTCGAGACCTCAAGTCGCGACTTAAGGCGGGCCCCACCCCGGTCCTAAGGTGGCCTTCTCGAGCGCGCCGCGCAATGGCTGCTAGGTCGGTGCGGCGCTCAGTCGGCAAGCAGATCGTAGTTTTCGGGCGACCTATCGGCGGCTGCTATCCATTCGGCGCGCGCCGCGGCGCGGCGCTTGCCGCGTTCGTCGATTGGCAGGCGCAGCGCATCGATGATGGTTTTGACCTCGTCGCGCGCCGTTGCTTGCGAGATATTGGGCCGTAGCCCCAAAGTATCTTCGTTGAGATCGTCGAGCGCCGTCAGCCCCCGCGGGAAGAATTCGCGATAGACGACGCGTTCGGCGAAACCGTCGACTGCGCGGAAGCCCAGTTGCCTGGCAAGAGCCTCGACTCCCTCCCCGACCAGCCGGCGATTGCGCGAGCCGAGCGTCGAGAGCCGATTGCGCACCACAATCCAATCGGTGAGGCCGCCATCGACCAGGCGGCGCTGCCGGCGCGCTTCGCGAACCATCTGGGCATAATGGCTGACGCCGGCGACCTCGAACGAGATCGGATCGATCGCACCCAGGACGTCGAAATCGACAAAACTGTCGTTTAATGGCGTGATCAGCGTATCCGCCATCGAATGCGCAAGACGCATCATGTAAGTATCGGTACCCGGCGTATCGATGACAACGAAGTCATGATTCTGTTCGACGGCACTCACGGCCTGAGCGAAGCCGGCAAATTCTTGCGCCTCGATCTCGTCGAGGCGCGCGCCGTGCCCGCGTGCAACGCAGTAGTGCACCGGAATTTCCAGTCTGGTGCCGGTTCGCGCGGCCCAATCGCGGCGATTGTCGATGTAGTGGGTAAAGCTCTTCTGGCGCGAATCGAGATCGATTGTAGCGACCCGCTGGCCGGCCTGAAGCAGGGCCACGGCGATGTGCATGGCCGTGGTCGACTTCCCGGAGCCACCTTTCTCGTTGCCGAGGACTATGACATGCGCCGAGAAGGGCTTGCCGGGCTCCGCCTGCATCAGCATGAAACGCAACCCCTGCATTGCGACCACTACTCGGGTCTGCAACGCGACGCCTCAACATACAACATCCGGCGAAATAAGTTAATCGTAAACGACACGACGCTTCGACAAAACTCGCTTGAGTGTGCTCGCGCGGCAACTTCATGAAGAAAATTTCCGAACGACCGAGTCGTCGTCCCCTTGTCATCCGTACATTGCCGGCGCTGCGGCGCGCAGTGGCGGCTTTCCGGACGCGAGGCGGCAAAATTGCGCTGGTTCCGACCATGGGCGCGCTTCACGAAGGGCATTTGTCCCTCGTTCGCATCGCGCAACGCCGTGCCGAT
>DASPWC010000317.1:0-2678 GCA_035622055.1 Xanthobacteraceae bacterium
AATCATCATAGCCGTGCTGTCGATCGCTGCGCTTGCCGCGTTTGCGGTTTGGGAAGAGTGGTTCATTCTGATCGCCGGAATTGGGCTGATCGTATCGCCCTGGCTGCTCGGCTTCCAGAACAGCGCCGCCATGACCATCGACGTCGCGATCGGCGTGGTGGTTGCGGTGCTGGCGGCTTTCGAGGTCTGGACGGTGCGGGACGAAAAACCGCGTGCGCCGGCGGGTCAGTAGCGGCCCAGCACGCGACGCCCATTGAAGTTTAGCGAAACGGATCCAAGGAGGCACGGACGCGGCGGCCCGACGCAGATCAAACCGTCTCTGCGGCGTATTTGTCGCGCCAATTGGTTGGCGCGGGCGCGTAGGCCGGGTTCTTGGTATCGCCCTGATAACGTGCGGCCGCGGCAACGGCTGAAATACCGATTCGCCCGTAGCGACTGTCCAGCCCAGAGCACGAGGAACGATTCGCTCCGGAAATCTTATGTCCTTCAGCGACTTGACTCGTTGTTCTATCCATTTTGACGGTCACATCCGACATGCGGAACTCCGCTTTCTCATTGTTCTCGGTCAGCGACGCCGACCAAACCGACCAATTAGGCGCGGAGTGCGGGAGAAATGGGCGACGAAGCGCACCGCCCTAACATTTCCAACCGAAGGTAATGAAAATGCATTGGCCGTGGTAAACCGTCGCTTAATGGGTGAGTGACATACTCTTGTCGCCACAGTGACGGGAACTGGCCTCAATCTTTCGCCAGTTTATCCAAGGGCACAGAGGCAAGTGCGGCATTCCTGCAACACTTATCGCGGACCTTGCAGTCACACGCTTCTAGCGACTGGCACCGCCGCGGAGGTTTGGGTATTGGAATTAATCAAATCGGTTGGCCGGGGGCGTGGCTAAACGGACAGGAGAGTAATCGAGTTATGTCGATGCGCGCGATAGCGTTCCTCATCGTCGGGCTTGCGCTCGGCGGCTGCATGCAGGAGACGATTGAGCCTGCGTCGCAAGCCGGCTGGAACGCTCGCGACAAGCAGTTGATGTCGAACCTGCCTTACGCGCAGGCGTCGATTCCGGACGAGTACAAGCGCCACATCGTCGATTACACGCGCAAAGAAGCGCCGGGTACGATCGTGGTCGATAGCGACAACAAGTTCCTCTACTACGTGCTGCCTAAAGGCGAAGCGATTCGCTACGGCATCGCAGTCGGCGAAGAAGCGCAGGCCTGGAGCGGCATCGCCAAGGTCGGCCGCATGGAAGAATGGCCCGCTTGGACGCCGACGCCTGGCGAACAGGCGCGGCTCGGCCCGCTGCCGGCCTATGTTACCGGCGGCCCGCACAATCCGATGGGCGCCCGCGGCATGTATCTTTATTCCGGCAACAAAGACACGCTGTACCGCATCCATGGCACCAACCAGCCGGAATATATCGGCCAAGCGATTTCGTCGGGCTGTATCCGCATGACGAACGAAGACGCGATCGATCTCTACAATCGCGTGAAGGTCGGCACGATCGTCGTAGTCTTGGCGCCGAAGCAGGGTGATTCGCCGTTCAGTCCGCAAGTGGCCACGGCGCAGCCCGGCAGGGGCCCGTACTGAGATAGCGGCGACAATCGTCGAGATATTTCGCGGCGCCGGCGTTGTTCGGCGCCGTTTGTTTTTGAACCTGTGTCACGCCTGTGCGATGCGCTCGCGCACTACCCAATCGAGCGTCCGGTCGAGGGCGCGGGTGAGTCGATCGAACAATTCGTCGATCTCCGATTCGCTGATGATCAGCGGCGGACAAAGCGTCAGCACGTCGCCGATCACCGACCGCACGATCAGGCCTTCGGCTTCGGCAAACTGAACGGCGCGCTGACCGACGGCGTGCTGCGGCAGGAACGAACGCTTGCTGGCCCTGTCGGCGACCAACTCCGCGCCGCCGATCAGGCCGACGCCCCGAGCCTCGCCGACGAGCGGATGGTCGTTCAGAGTTCTCAATCGCGCCTGGAATTGCGGCGCCAGCTTCGCGGCGCGATCGAAAATCCGCTCGCGAGCATAGATCTCGATGGCCTTCAATGCGACCGCGGCGGAAACGGGGTGTCCGCCATAGGTGAAGCCGTGGCCGAACGTCCCGATCTTTTTGCTCTCGGCGAGCAGGGCCTGGTACAGAGCTTCGGGAATCATGACGCCAGCGATCGGCAGATAGGCCGATGACAATGCCTTGGCGACCGAGATTGAGTGCGGAAGGAAGCCGAGTTTCTGGCAGCCGAAGGCCGAACCGAGCCGGCCAAAACCGCAAATTACCTCGTCGCTGATCATGAATACGTCATGCTTGGCGCAAACCGCCATGATTTTCTCGAAATAGGTCCGCGGCGGAACGATGACGCCGCCGGCGCCCATGACCGGTTCGGCGATGAAGGCGGCCACGGTATCCGGACCTTCGCTCACGATCAGCGCATCGAGTTCGGCGGCAAGCCGCGTCGCGAAGTGTTCCTCGCTTTCGCCCTCATGCGCGAAGCGGTAGTGATGCGGGCATCCGGCATGGAGAAAGCCCGGCAGCGGCAAATCGAAATCGCGGTGATTGCCCGGCAAGCCGGTCAGCGAGGCGGCCGCGATCGTAACGCCGTGATAGGCCTTCGCCCGGCTGATGATCTTTTTTTTGTTGGGTCGGTCGAGCGCGTTGCTGAAATACCAGACCAGCTTG
>DASPWC010000318.1:0-5521 GCA_035622055.1 Xanthobacteraceae bacterium
ATGACGCGGCGGGATTCGTCGCGCAAGGCGCGCGCTTCGTCGAGCGGCGGCGCGTAACCGGCACGGACGAAACCGCCGTCGCGGCGCAGCGCGGGCAATTCGTCGCTGAGCGCATCGTCAAGTTGCGCGGCGAGTGCGCCGTCGGCGCGGCCGAGGCCGGCCGCTGCCCGCGCGAGATCGCGCGGGAGATCGGGCAGCGCCGCGAGCCGCTTGGAAAATTCGCCCGCCGCCAATATGCCGTCGCGGATCGCGGCAAGATCGCGCGGACCGCCGCGGCCGATGACGACGCGCGTGAGCGCGCGCGCAAGATCCGGCGCGGATTTCAGAAGCGCGCGAAAGTCGTTCCGCGTCGCGGAGTCGCCCACAAACGCCGCGACCGCATGCAACCGGTGCGCGATTTCGGCGGGATCGGTCAGCGGCGCCGCGAGCCGCTGCGCCAACAACCGAGAGCCCGCCGCCGTTACCGTGCGGTCGATCGCGGCCAGGAGCGATCCGCGCCGCTCGCCGGCCAGCGTATGCATGAGTTCGAGATTGCCGCGCGTCGCCTGGTCGATCGCCAGCGTCGTTCCGGCCGCCTCGCGCGCCGGCGGCGACAATGGCGGCCGTTTGCCGATCTGCGTGCGCTCGACGTAAGTGACCGCGGCTGCCGCCGCCGCGAGTTCGAGCCGCGAGAACGCGCCGAAGGACGCCGTGGTCGCCACGCCGAAGAACGAGGCGATCCGGCGTTCGGCGGTCGCGCCGTCGAACACGTCGCGGGTGAGCGGCGTCAGCGCCGGCAGCGCGCGCATTAAAGGCGCGAGCTCGGCGTCGGCATAGAGCGCATCGGAGACGATGATTTCGCCGGGGTCGATTCGCGCGATTTCGGCGGCGAGCGAGCCGCGGTCGCATTCGGCGACGCGGAATTCGCCGGTGGAAATATCGATCCAGGCCAGCGCGAAACGATCGTCGCCCGCCGAGGCGCGGCTTCGCGCCAAGGCGACCAGGTAATTGTTGCGCTCGGCTTCGAGCAGCGAATCTTCGGTCAGCGTGCCCGGCGTGATCAGCCGCACCACATCGCGGCGCACCACGCTCTTTGCGCCGCGCTTTCGCGCTTGCGCCGGATCCTCGAGCTGTTCGCATACGGCGACGCGGTGTCCGCCTGCGATCAGCCGGTGCAAATATTCGTCGGCGCGCTCGATCGGCACGCCGCACATCGGAATGTCGTTGCCGAGATGCTTGCCCCGCTTGGTCAATACGATGCCGAGCGCGCGCGATGCGACCTCCGCATCCTCGAAAAACAGCTCATAGAAATCGCCCATCCGGTAGAACAACAGGCAATCCGGATTGGCGGCCTTGATCTCCATATATTGCTCCATCATGGGCGTAATCCGGCCCGCAACTTCGGACGCTGTCTCCGGTGCTTCGGCCATGACGGTGCGCGCGGCTTCCATAAGCCGACGCTAGCAAAAAATAAGGTTCAATGTCCGGTTTCCGGCCGCGCCGTCCACGGATTCATGCCCTGGGCGCCGCGCCCCTTCATGGGACGCAGACGCGCGTCCGACCGCTAATAGAGCGCGAGCGGCCGGATCTGGATATTGTTCTCGGATTGCGCGAGGACTTGCAGCACCCGGCCGGGCGCCCGCCCGGCGCAAGCGCAGACTACTTGACGATTTTTTTTCCGGTGACCGCTTCGAGGTTTTTGTAGAACACCTTTTCGGCGGTCGTTTTGTCGAGCTTGAGCGAATCCAAAATCTTCAGCGTCTCCCGCGGATACATCGTTCCGCCCTCGGGGTCGAACGGGCAGTCCGACGCAAATACGATCTTGTCGATTGGGAAGAACTCCATGCCGGCTTTGGTCGCTGGCACGGCAGTGAACGCGGCCGTGTCGGCCCAGAAGTCCTGCTTGAAATAATCGAGCACCCGCTTCTTGAGACTTTTGCGCAGCGAGACGTAATCCTCATCCGTGGTGCGCGATCCCATTACGTCGTTGCCGGGACCGATGCGGCCTTCCAGCATCGGCACGATGCCGCCGAAATGGTGCGTGATGATTTTCAGGTTGGGATAGGTGTCCATGATCCTCGAATAGACGAGCCGCATCATGGCGCAGGCGGTCTCGTAGGACCAGCCGAAGGTCCACCAGATCTCATAAAGCGACTTCTTTTCGTCGGCGTAATCCGACGTCTCGGCGCCACGCGCCGGATGCAGCCAGATCGGAGCGCCGAGCTCATTCATTTTTTTCCAGAACGGCGCGTATTGCGGCCGATCGAGCGGCTTGCCCGCGACATTGGTGTAGATCTGAACGCCGAGCGCGCCGTTCTTGAGCGCGCGCTCCGCCTCGCCGACACCGGCATCGGCCGCGGCCAGCGAGATCTGCGCCACCCATCCGGGGAAGCGATCCCTCTCCCTGGCGGTGAGCTCGGCGAGGCCATCGTTGATGATGCGGCAGAACTCGTCGATATCTTGCGGCGTCTTGGCGAATTTCTCGATCGGCGGCTGCGGGTAGGAGAGGATCTGTTGGTAATCCTTGTGCCCATCGACGATCTTCTTGCGCACATCGAGGTCGAACAAAGCCGGCAGCGAACGCACGCGCTTGCCCATGTCTTTGTAATCGCCGGCGACCTCATTGAGCTTGTCGAAGAACTTTTGCGGAAAAAAGTGGGTGTACGCGTCAACACGCATCATAGGCAATTCTCTCCCCGTTTTGGCGGCTGGGCCATTTGACCAAAATCAAGGCCGGCTGCAATCGTCGGTTCGTCCCCGCGCAAGGGGCGCCATCGCGCGAGCGCGATAGCGTGCCCCGTAAACCCAGAAATTTCGCAAAGAATTATCCTTGTTTTATCTGGATTCCCGCATTCGCGCGAATGAGTGGAGTTCGCGTCAACTCGATCGTGCGCTGCTTTTAGCATCGCGCTTTTATCCCGTCACTCAGCGCGACGGCACAAGGCTGCCATGCGTCAGTCGCGCGACGACTTGGGGCGGCATGGCCTGCGATTTCATTCCCTTGGGGTCGGAGAAGTGCCGCCCCGCCCAGACGCGCGTCTCGAAACCTTCCGCGACCAGCGCGCCGGCACGGGTCAGGCGATGTTCGAGCTTAAAGCTCGAATGATCGCAGGCCACCACCGCAGTTTCTACGGTGAGCTCATCGCCGAAACGGGCCGGCAGCAAAAATCGCGCCCGCGTCTCCACCAGCGGATGACCGATAAAATCGTACGCCTTGAGATAGTCGATCTTTTTCATGCCGAGCGCACGTTCGATCAGGACCGTCGTCGAAACATCGAAAATATTGAAGCAGCGCGCATAAAAAATGATCCCGGCCGGATCGCAGTCGCCCCATTCGATACGCGTTTTGCGGATGTTGCTGAACATCGGAGAACGGATGACTGAGAACGGATGATATTTCGGTGATCTATAAACCGATGAAATATCTTTCGGAAGCGCCAACTTCGTTCAATATGTCCCTCTGTCCGCTATCGCGGCGCCATACGTAATGCGCCGTCGAGCCGAACCACCTCGCCGTTGAGATAGCGATTCTCGATCATGTGGCGCGCCAGGGCGGCATATTGCGGCGGCTGCCCGAGCAGCTTCGGAAAGGGGACCGACGCGGCGAGGCTTTGTTGCGCCGTTTCCGGTAGCGCCTGCAGCATGGGCGTGGAGAAGATTCCGGGCGCGATGCCCGTAACGCGGATGCCGAACAGAGCAAACTCGCGCGCCGCTGGCAGGACGAGACCGACCACGCCGGCCTTCGAGGCGGCATAGGCGGCTTGGCCAATCTGCCCCTCATAGGCGGCGACGGATGCGGTGCAAATGATGACGCCGCGCTCGCCATCTTGCAGCGGTTCGAGTGCCTGCATCGCGGCGGCGGCGAGCCGCATCACATTGAAGGTGCCGATCAGGTTGATCTCGATGACGCGGGCGAATTCGGAAAGGGGCATCGGTCCGTCCCGGCCGACAATGCGCTTGGCCGGCCCGACGCCGGCGCAACTGACGACGATGCGCGCCACGCCGTGGTCGGCGGCGGCTTTCGCGAGCGCCTTTTCGGTCGCGGCGGCGTCCGTCACGTCGCAAGCAATGGCGATGCCGCTGACGTCGATCGCCACTTCGGCCGCGGCCTTGGCATTGACGTCGAGGATCGCAACCTTGGCGCCGGCTTCGGCCAGCATTCGCGCCGTCGCCGCGCCAAGCCCCGAAGCGCCGCCGGTCACGACGGCGGCATGTCCGCGAATGTCCATGATCAGCTCACCCTGACTGTCCGCTTGGCGCCCGTGTGCTTGGTGCCCGTTCGCCCAGCGCCGGCGACGATAATGTGGGACAGCGGCGCCGCGGCATAAAGCTCTTCGACGATCGCCGCGCGATGCGTAAGCACGGCGCGCTGATTGATCGAGCCCTTGTCGGTCATTTCGCCGATATCGAGTGACGGCGGTTCGGCCAGCAAGACAGCACGCGCCACGCGCCTCGACGTTCCGGTGCTCGCGGCGGCAAAGCTATCGACGAGGTGCGCGAAGGTCGCCCACACGCGCCGATCGGCCAGCAACAGCCGGAGGGGTGTTTCGGGCTGAAGCGTAACGGCGATTTTGCGGCAGGCATCGAGATCGGGGAAGATCAGCGCCGTGACCTCGTCGCGTTCGGCGCCGGCCAGCACGATGTCACGCACGAACGGAGCGCAATGCGCGACGAACGCGGCGCGCAAAGGTCCGACACTGACCCAGGTTCCGGTCGCGAGCTTGAAATCTTCGGCGAGACGGCCGTCGAACACTAGTCCCTCCGCCGGATCGTTGGGGTCGGCGAATTTCAGCGCGTCGCCGATTTTATAGAAGCCCTCTTCGTCGAACGCCTCCGCAGTCAGCGCCGGCACGCGCCAATAGCCCGGCATGATGTTTTCGCCCTTAAGCCGCGCCTCTAATTTGCCTTCTCGCGGCACGAGCTTGAGCGTGACGCCGGGCAAAGGCAGCCCGATATTGCCGGCGCGCTCGGAGTCCCAATTGCACGACAACGCCGCCGGCGCGGTTTCGGTCGAACCGAGACTCGACATGAACAGGATGCGCTCTCCGGTCGTGCGCTCCGCGAGCTCCTCATAGGCATCGACGACGTGCTGCGCGAGCGCGGCGCCGGCATAGAACATCACCTTGAGACGGCTGAAGAAGGTTTCGCGGAGCGCCGTTTCGGCGGCGAGATGGGGCAGCAGCATCTCAAAGCCCTTTGGCACATTGAAATAGATGGTCGGCGCAACGTCGCGCAGATTGCGCACCGTTGCCTCGATCATGCCCGGCAACGGTTTGCCTTCGTCGATGTAAAGCGAGCCGCCATTGTCGAGCACCAGGCCGAAATTGTGGTTGCTGCCGAACGTATGGTTCCACGGCAGCCAATCGACGATGACCGGCGGCTCGTCGGCGAGGAAAGCAAGCCCGGCGCGGATCATCGCTTGGTTGGCGCATAGCATGCGGTGCGTGTTTTCAACTCCTTTCGGCCGCCCTGTCGAGCCGGACGTGAAGAGGATTTTGGCGGGCCCATCCCGCTTCACGCGCGCATGCGCCGTTTCCACGTC
>DASPWC010000319.1:0-5702 GCA_035622055.1 Xanthobacteraceae bacterium
ACGCAATCATGCCAAGCAAGGTCACAGAAATGGCCTCCCGCAACTTCAATCCGACATTGGCCCCGGGGCTTTCCGACGAGGCGCGCAAGGCGGTGAACGCCGCGTTCGATGCGATGTCGACGTGGCGAACGGAAACCGTCATTAGCGGCCAGAAGAGCTTTGAGCGCGTCATCGATAAGATGGCCGCGGCCGCGCGAGCATTGGGGTGGCCGGATCAAATCGTCGACGCCACTCGTGCGCAAATTGAAGGGATCGCCAAAATGCAGATCCAAGCGATCGACAGCATGATGGACGCTTGGGAGGAGCAGATCAAATCGCCAAGCTCGTCGTCATCGGCGATCTTGTCGAGGCTGAGATCCTTGCCCGGGATGGGCGCGGGCGGTTTCGGTCGGGCCGGCAGTTGGCCCACGTCGCAAATGGCGGCGTTCAACCCTTTCGGCGCCTATATGCAGATCGCGGAGCAGTGGCAAAAGGCATGGACGGAGGCGATAGCTTTTTGGGCCAAAGCCGGCAAACCGAACGGGTGGCGCGCTCAAACGTAATAGCCGGTGGCGAGGAAGATTCACGGACATCGCTTAATGTGCTTGAGCGCGGAAGGCGCCCGCGAACCCAATAGCTTTATCTCCAATCTGCTCGCCAACCGGCGCTCGAAGGCATGGTCCGCCGGTAGCTCGCGGCCAAGCCCACGCCAATTGCCGGTGACGCGAGAGGCCGACCTTCCTGCGGCGCTCAGCGATCCGAAACCAGGCTCTTTCAGTGCTAAAATGCGTGCCCGGTTCGATGATTGGCCATAGAATGGCCGCGAGGCATCCGCATTTTGGGCGACAATACCGAAGCGGCACACGATTTGGGGGCGCAACGCGGAGCGACGGGGAAGGAAATTGAAATGAAGACCTTATCAAAATTCCTACGGGGATCTTGCGCGATTGCGACCAGCTGCGCGCTCGTGCTTTCGAGCTTTGCCGCAATAGCGCAAGATTTAGGGCCGCAGGGACAACAACCGCCCCCGCCTGGAGCGCAGCAACCGCCGCCCCCGGCAATGCAGCCGCCGCCCTCGCCGACTGGAGACCAAACGGGCCAACAGGCGGGGCAACGCCTCGGCCAAGGTGAACTGGAAAAGTTGCTCGCGCCTGTCGCGCTCTATCCCGACGATCTCGTGGCGCAGATCCTGACCGCGTCGACCTACCCGATAGAGGTTGTCGAAGCGGCGCGCTGGGCGAGCGAGCATCCCGACGTTCATGGGGATGCGCTACAGGATGCAATGCAGCAGCAGTCGTGGGATCCAAGCGTGAAGGGTTTGACGGCGGTTCCCCAAGTCTTGACGATGATGAACGACAAGCTCGACTGGACGCAGCAGCTGGGCGAGGCCTTCTTGGCGCAGCCAGACGATGTATCGAATGCGATTCAGCAATTGCGGGCCAAGGCGTCGGCAACCGGCAATCTAAGATCGTCGAAGGAAATCAAAGTTAGTTCCGTCGCCGCCCCGCCGCCTCCGGCGCCCGTCGGCCCGCCACCGCCCGGGGTCGACCCGGCGATGCTGCCACCGCCGCCGCCGGACGATTACATCACGATCGAGCCGACTGATCCCGGCATGTACTACGTCCCGATCTACGATCCCGGCGTGGTCTACGGTCCTTGGGCGTGGCCGGCCTATGCGCCGTTCTATTGGTATCCGCCCGGATATGTCCTCGGCGCGGCGGTCATTGGCTTTGGTGTGGGATTCTTTGTCGGTTCCGCGCTGTGGGCCCATTACAACTGGCACGGCGGCGGGGTCAGCATCAATGTATTCCGCTACAATCAATTCAATCGCACCAATCTGGTCGCTGGCAGAGGCGGCTTCGCCAACTGGCAGTTCAATGCGGCGCACCGCGGGACCGTCGGGTTCCAGAACGCGGCGCTCCGCCAGCAATTCGGCGGGCCCAACAATAGCTTCCACGGCGCCCTGCAAGGCAGACCGCTGACCACCAACGCCAATGTCAACGCAAACATCAACCGGAACGTGAACGTCGACCGGAATGTCAACGTCAATCGGAATGTGAACGTCGATAGGACGGTGAACGTCGACCGAAATGTGAACGTCAACCGGGACGTCAACGTCAACCGGAACGTCAACGTCAATCGGAACGTTAACACAAACTTCAAGCCAAGCGGGAACTTCAAACCCGCCGGAAGCGTCGCGCACAATGTCAACCGGCCCGCACCGGGCGGCAAGCATCATTAGCGGGGCGGCGCTGCTTCGCTGAAGTTTACGGCAGGTGCGCGGGCAGCCTTACGGCCGCGTGCATGGGCGCGCTGAAAAGGTCGGCACCTCAAAATGGATCGGATGACGCTCTAAGATCTATTTGATGGCGCCGGCAACGGTTGTGAACGTGCCATTCAAAGTCGTGCCAATCGCGAGCGCCGCCGTGACGATTACAATCGAGACGAACCCCGCGATCAGCGCATATTCGATGGCGGTCGCTCCAGAGCTATCCTTGCAGAAACGAGTGATAAGCACAGCCATTGCTTGTCCTTCGTTTTCGCGCGGCGCGCCGCTGAGCAAGTCAAATAGCCCGATCGGGCCGGGCTATTCGATGTCGGGCACACCGGCTTTGCTTACTTGATTGCATTCGAAACGGCCGTGAACGTGCCGTTCAGGTTTGTGCCGGTGGCTTGCACCGCCGCGATGATTGCAACGGAAATGCCGGCGGCGATAAGGCCGTATTCGATCGCGGTCGCGCCCGACTCGTTTTGAACGAACCGCTTGATGAGTGCTTTCATTGACGACTCCTCTAAATGCGTTCCAGCATGCTCTGTCTCGCCCGTGTATTGCGGTTTAATGCCACAACGGTTTAGTGTTGATGAATCTGACCGCGCAAGAATCATTACATTCTGCGGCGGATAATGAGTTGTTTTGAGGAACGATAAAAATGCGCGAAAATTAAAACCGGTTGGGAGACCGGAACACGCGGAGTCGCGCGGATTACGACGCAAGCGCTCAACTCGGAACCGCCGCACAAAGCCCATGAGTTTAGGGCCGGCTCAGCCGGTTATTTAAGCAAACCACTTAACAAGCATGGTTAGCTTCGCCGTAAACCGGCCTACCGTCTCGCCCTTGATCCACGTCAAAACCCGGCATTGAAGTGAGACTAGTCTCGCTTCAGTCGAATGACATGGAGACTTCCAATGAGAACCGGATGCGCCACGCTGTTTAGCGCCGCCTTGATTGGATTGGCGACGGTTTCCTCCGCGCGCGCTCAAGGCGCGGTCACCGAGCAGGAGGCCCATGCTATCGGCATACAGGCCTATCTGTACTTTTATCCCATCGTGACAATGGACCTCACCCGCAGACAGCTCACCAATGTCGAGCGTCCCGAGGGAATCCACGCGCCGATGAACACATTCGTGAGCCTTGGAGAATATCCGGCCGCCGACATGAGAGTGGTCGTCCGACCCAATTTCGACACGCTCTACACGAGCGCCTTTCTCGACTTAACGACGGAGCCGATGGTCGTCTCTACGCCGGACACCGGCGGCCGGTATTATCTTTTGCCGATGATGGACATGTGGACCGACGTTTTCGCCTCGCCCGGCTGGCGCACCACCGGCACCCAGGCGGCCAATTTCCTCGTCACTCCGCTCGGCTGGAGCGGAACCATTCCCCCGGAAATGACCCGCATCGAGGCACCGACGCCCTATGTGTGGATCATAGGACGGACGAAGACGGACGGACCGCAGGACTACGATGCAGTCCACAAGATACAAGCGGGCTTCAAAATCACGCCGCTGTCGGGATGGGGCAAGCCGCCGCGGCCGACGCTTGGGACGGTCGATCCATCTGTCGACACGAAAACACCGCCAAAAATTCAGGTCGATACGATGCCGGCGGCCAAGTTCTTCGCCTACGCGGCCGAACTTCTGAAAGTCAACCCGCCGCACATCACCGACCAGCCGATCATTGCGCAATTAAAAAAGATCGGCATCGAACCCGGCAAGAGCTTTGACTTGGACAAGGCCGAGCCTGCCGTTCGCAAAGGCTTGGAAAGTGCCGCCGAGGACGCGCAGCAATTGATGGCATGGAAGCTGCCGACGCTCGCGCGCGTTGTGAACGGCTGGTCGATGAATACCGACACAATGGGTGTGTATGGAAATTACTACTTGAAACGCGCCATCGTTGCTCAATTGGGCCTAGGCGCGAATCTCCCCGAGGACGCCGTTTATCCTGCCAATCTAGCCGACGAATCCGGCAAGCCGCTCGATGGAGCCAATAAATACAAGCTCCACTTCGAGAAAGCCGATATGCCGCCCGTAGACGCCTTCTGGTCGATCACGCTTTATGATTCCCAAGGCTTCCAAGTTTCGAATCCCCTCAATCGATTCGCCGTCAGCAGCTGGATGCCGTTCAAGTACAACGCCGATGGATCGCTCGATCTTTATTTTCAGAATGAAAGTCCGGGCGCGGACAAGGAAATCAACTGGCTCCCCGCCCCGAAAGACGCATTCAACTTGCTGATGCGCCTTTACGCCCCACGATCGGACGCGCTTACCGGCAAGTGGAATCCGCCGCCGGTGACCCCCGTGTCGCTGCCGAGCTTAGGTGGCCAGTAAAATCGTTTGGAACGAAAAGTAGTCCATCGCTGCGATCGTTCACAACCACGCGCGCTTATTCTGCGAAAGTGATCACGCTCTACTCATATCCCGAACTTTTCGGCGTCGCCGACAATAACGGCTATGGACTGAAGGTGTTCGCGATCCTGCGGCTCGCCGGCGTGCCGTTCGCCCACGAGCACATTGTCGATGCGTCGGCGGCGCCGCGCGGGCAACTTCCCTACATCGTCGACGACGGCGAAACGATCGGCGACAGCGAAATCATCATCGCGCACCTTTCGAGCAAATACAGGTTGACCATCGACGCCCAGCTGACCTCGCGGCAACGCGATACCAATCATCTCGTGACGCGCATGCTGGATGATCTTTACTGGGTCGTATCCTATTCGCGCTGGAAAGACGAGCAATATTGGCCGGCTTTCCGCGGTGCGCTCAAGCGGGAGCATCCGCACCTGACCGACGAGGCCCTGCTCAAGGCGCGAGAGTTCAATTTTCAGCGCTACTACTTTGCGGGAATCGGGCGCTACGCACCGAACGATGCCTATGCACGCGGCCTCGCCGATCTAAAGGTGCTGGCCGACCTGGTTCCGGCGCAAGGCTACGTGCACGGACCGAAGCCATGCAGCATCGACGCGGGCATCTACGGTTTCATCGCCAATATCTATTTCTACGATATCGACACGCCGCTGAAGCGATTCGTCGTTTCGCAGCAAAACCTCGTGCGCCATTGCATCGCCATCCACAAAGTGGTGATGCGGAAATAAAATCCCATCCCGCTTGCGAAAACGTCGCGGCGATCCGCCGGCTTTTCCGAAGGTGAGCTTTTAGCCAAGCGCGACATTGTTGTTGGCGATCGTCTCGTTGAGCCGCTTGGTAATGTTTTCCACCCGCTCCGCCGCGGCGCTGAGCGCCGCTGCGATCGCAATCTGCGCCGCCCTATTGCGGTCCGACGTCGCAACCTGGGCGCTCTGCAGCGCGGCGATCTCTTCTTCGAGCCGTTTTATGCGCTGCCCCGCCTCGGCAAGCTCGTCGGCGACGGTGATCGCCGCCATAACCGTGAGCCGCGTGTCGCCGATCTCGCCGAATTTGGTGCGCAACGTGCCGATTCGCGTATC
>DASPWC010000320.1:0-6614 GCA_035622055.1 Xanthobacteraceae bacterium
TCGAGGATCAGGTCGATATCGGTGATCATTTCGGTCACCGGGTGCTCGACTTGAATGCGCGTGTTCATCTCGATGAAATAGAACTTGCCGTTCTCGTAGAGAAACTCGACAGTGCCGACCCCGAGATATTTTATGTCCCGCATCGCTTTTGCGACCGTTTCGCCGATTGCATCTCGCGTATCGGTGTTGAGCGCGGGAGAGGGGCCTTCTTCCCAAACCTTCTGGTGACGGCGCTGTAGCGAACAGTCGCGCTCGCCGAGATGGACGGCTTCGCCTTTGCCGTCGCCGAGGACTTGAATCTCGATGTGGCGTGGCTGCTGAAGGTATTTTTCGAGATAGAGCGTGTCGTCGCCGAAAGCAGCTTTCGCTTCGGCGCGAGCCGACAGAATCGCCGCGGCTAGTCCGCTCTCTTTCGTCGCCACTCTCATGCCGCGGCCGCCGCCTCCGGCAGCCGCCTTGAGTATCAGCGGAAAGCCGATCTCACGCGCCAGACGACGCGCATCGGCCTCGGAGCCAATGTCGCCGTCGGAGCCCGGAACAACCGGAATGGCAAGCTCTTTGGCGGCGCGCTTGGCGGCGATTTTATCGCCCATAAGCCGGATATGCTCGGGACGCGGACCGATGAAATGTACGTTGTGCTCGGCCAGTATCTCAGCGAATCGCGCATTCTCGGAAAGAAAACCGTAGCCGGGATGCACCGCATCCGCGCCGGTAATTTCACACGCGGCAAGAAGGGACGGAATATTGAGATAGCTGTCCTTGGCGGCGGGAGGCCCGATGCAGACGCTCTCGTCCGCCAAGCGCACATGCATCGCGTCTTCATCCGCCGTCGAGTGCACGGCCACCGTGGCGATGCCCAGCTCCTTGCAGGCCCGCAGCACCCGCAGCGCGATTTCCCCACGGTTGGCAATGAGTATCTTGTCGAACATCGTGACGGCTTATTAAGACGGAGGCCAAGCGGCAAATCGCAAAGGGACATTCGGCCCTATACGTGGCGTGCTCGACTTGCGGGCTACCGTCGACCTTCGCGTCATTCGATGATCATGAGCGGCTCGCCATATTCTACCGGCTGCCCATCCTCGACAAGAATTTGAATCACGGTTCCCGCTCGCGGCGCCGGAATCTGATTCATGGTTTTCATTGCTTCGATGATCATCAACGGATCGCCCGCCTTCACGGTAGCGCCCACTTCCACGAACGGGCGACTGCCCGGCGCCGGCGCGAGATAGGCGGTACCGACCATGGGAGAGGCGACGACGCCTGGATGCTGAGACGGAACGATCGGCGACGGCGTCGTAGTAACGGCGGGCGACGAAGCAACCGCCGTTTCCGCCTCTCGCGAGGGCCCTAGCGGCCGACCCGAGTAACGGGCGACACGTATCGACACGCCGTCGCGTTCAAATTCGATCTCGGTGAGGCCCGTTTCGTCGAGCAACTTCGCCAGCTCACGGATCGCGTCGTGATCAATGGCCGTGGAAGACTGATTATCGGACTTGCGCGCCACGACTACCCCTTGGCGCCGGTCTTCGCGCCGGTCTTGGCGCCGCTCAGGTCGGCAAGTCCGGCGATGGCGAGCGCATAGCCGTCAATCCCGAAGCCGCATATGACCGCTCGCGCGGCTTTCGACACGTAGGAATGGTGGCGAAACTCCTCGCGGGCGTGGATGTTGCTAATGTGAACTTCAATGACCGGCGCCTTCATCGCGAGCAGCGCGTCGAGAATTGCGATGGACGTGGTCGTATAACCAGCCGGATTGATAATGAGGCCCGATGCTTTTTCGGAACGCGCCTCGTTGATCCAGTCGACGATCTGGCCTTCATGATTGGATTGCCGGAAGACCACGGCAAACCCGTGTCGCCGCGCCGTGGCTTGGCAAAGCTTTTCGACGTCGGCCAGCGTCGCGTGACCGTAAATGTGCGGTTCGCGCGTGCCGAGTAGATTGAGGTTAGGGCCATTAAGAACGTAGATTGTTTTGGCCATGGGGCACGCCGAGCCGGACTTTGTCAGCAGGACGAACGTCCCGCACCGGGCCCGTTATAGGGAAGGCCCGTAGGAAGGGGAAGCGGGATCGCGCCGAGACGGCGCCCCGCCTCTACCATGGTACGGCATGCGATAGCCCGCGACGGCGGCTATTTCCGTAGGTCTTTGATTTTTTCGCGCAACTCGTCCAAGCCGACCGCTCCAACCACAACCTGGTCCCCGACCACATAGCTCGGCGTGCCGCTGACGCCAAGCTCGTCGGCCAGCTTCATGTTTTCGTCGATCGTGTCCTTTACTTCGTCGCTGTTCATGTCCTTTTCGATCCGTGACGTATCGAAGCCGACTTCCTTGGCGACAGCCATCGCGCGGGCCTTGTCGGCCGGGCCGCGCCCGCCGAGCAGTTTCTGATGAAACTCAATGTACTTCTTTCCGGTGGGGTCTTGCATACGCGCCGCGACCGCCACGTGCGCGGCCTCGACCGAACCCGGCCCTAGAACGGGAAATTCCTTGAGAACGAATCTAAGATTGGGGTCTGTCTTCAACAGACTGAGCATGTCGGGCAGCGCTCGCTTGCAGAAGCCGCAGTTGTAGTCGAAAAACTCGACCATCGTCACATTCCCCTCTGGATTGCCGAGCACCACTTGGTGCGCGGAATCAAAAATAGTCGCCTTGTTATCTTTGATCGTTGTGCGAGCTTTTTCCGCGTCCGCCTCTTTCTGGCGCTTGTCGAGGGCGTCCATTGCATCCTGCAAAACCTCCGGATGTTGGACGAGGTAATTCTTGACGATGGTCTCGATTTCGCGCGTTTGGTCCGCGGAGAATGCCGAGGCCGCGGGCGTCTCGGCCGCCGGGCTCTGATTTGGCTGCGCCGTCGGGCTCTGCGCCAAAGCGACTGACGCCGCCAGCATCGTAGCGGTGATTGGAAGTGCGATGCGAAGGCTAAAAGCCATGTCGATTGTCCTCATTGTCTTACTGACTAAAAAGCGGATTCTGCTTTTGGTTCTTATTGAACGCTACAATGTCGTCGGCACGAACCCAGCCGGGCGATCCGACTGGAAAACGCTGCTTGGCGCGCTCGGCGAGCTCTCGAGCGGTCTTGTTGTCGCCGCGGGCGAAAGCCGCCTGGGCGGATGCAAGATCCGCGTCGGCAAGATCGTTCTTCCGGCCATAAGCCATCGCCAAGGTCGTATAGGCGTCGCCGGATTCCGGCTCCTTGAGAAGCGCTGTGCGAATGATCGGAATAGCCTCTTGCGCCAACTTAGCATCGTTGGTTGCGACAAGCGCCTGCGCCAGCAGGATCTGAATCAGCGCCGGACTTGGCGCAAGCTGCACCGCGCGCTGCAAGGGCGCGACGGCGTCCGCCGGACGGCCGCCTTCGAGCAAAGCCTGACCTTTAAGCTCGTAGAAATAGGGATTATTCGGCATGGATTGAATCAAACTGTCGATCTGGGCGATAGCGCTGCGCGGCTCGCCAAAACGGTATGCTGCGATGGCGCGCGCATAGCGCGCCGGCAAACTGGTATCCGTCAAAGGATAATGCGCCAGCACCGTGCCCGGCCGCTCGGTGAAGCCATAGAGCTTGGCGCGCATCATGTCGTGACGGAACTGCAGCTCCGGCGGATCCTTCTTGTCCCAATAGGGGGTCTTCACCAGTTCGGCCAGAGCGGCCATGCGCTCCTCGGGCATCGGGTGATTTTGAGCATAAGGGTTCGCCCCCTGCGACGCGAACATCGACTCGTCGGCAAAACGCTTAAACGTATCGTACATGCCTTTCGCCGACTGCCCAGTCATTGTCAGAAAACGCACGCCGGCGCGGTCCGCCGATTCCTCCTGGGCGCGCTGGTACGAAAGCAGCCTGCTGAGACCGGCGGCCTGGGGACCCATGATTGCCGCCATGCCGACATTTCCCATGTCGACATTTCCGGAATGCGCGCCAGCGGCTACCGCGCCAATCCCGAGCAGCATTCCGATCAGCGCGGCGGTCTGCACGTTCGCGAGCTCCTGTCGCATCTTCGAAAGATGCCCGCCGACGATGTGGCCGCATTCGTGCGCGAATACGCCGATCAGCTGATTAGGTGTCGTCGCTTGCATCAGCGCGCCCACGTTCACGAAGATGCGATGCGCATCCATGACGAAGGCGTTGAAGGACTTGTCGTCAATGATGACAACGTGAACGTTTTGGTCGGTAAGACCGGCGACGCGAAAAATGGGCGCCGTGTAGTCGCGCAGGAGCTGCTCGATTTCGGCGTCGCGGATCATCGGAATGCCGGCGTTAACGCCGGTTTGCGCGCGCGCCGGTACGCTCGAAAGGCCGAGTGCCGCGGCCGTCATCGCCGCGATCGCGCGCGAAGCTGGCCTCGGCGATCGCGTCTTGCTAGGAAATCGAGCATCCGTCATGTGAGGCTGATCGGCCCTTCGGTCGGCATGCAACCTATGGATGGAACACGCCAGGGTCAACACAGAGCGGCCTGATTTATCTTAGGATTCACGAGACCCGCCGAATACGGCATGAGCGGGGCGGCGAATAAAGACCGACCGCTGGACAAGGAATTGAAGGCGGCAAATGCTGGAAAAGGCAAAATGTTTGCTGCATCCGTCCGTCCGCAGCGGGATTCCGCCTTTTATGGTGATGGACGTTATGGCGGCGGCCGCGCGGCTCGAGGCGCAAGGGCGCCGGATCGTGCACATGGAAGTCGGTCAGCCCGCGGCCGGCGCACCCTCGACCGCAATCGCCGCGGTGCGCGCAGCGCTCGCCGATGGTCCTCAAGGCTACACCGCCACCCTCGGCATTCCTTCGCTGCGTCGGCGCATCGCCAAGGCTTATGCCGATTGGCATCAGATCGATCTCGACCCGGAGCGCGTTGTCGTTACGACCGGCTCGTCCGCCGCATTCATGCTTGCCTTTCTTGCCGCTTTCGAGCCGGGCGATCGGATCGCGGTGGCGGTTCCAGGTTATCCGCCTTACCGCCATATCCTGAGCGCGCTCGGTTGCGAGCCCGTCCTGATCGAAACGGATGCGGCGACGCGATGGTGTATGACAGGAAACATGCTGATCGATCGGCACCGCGCTCGGCCGATCAAGGGTGTCATTGTTGGTTCGCCGGCCAATCCGACCGGCACCATGATGGAGGCGGACGCGCTTTCGGAACTGATCCAGACCGCCGAGGATGCCGGCATTGCCGTGATATCGGACGAAATTTATCACGGCCTCGACTACGCCTTCGCGGCGCGGAGCGCGGCTCGAATCTCGCCGGGCGTGATCGTGGCCAATTCCTTTTCAAAATATTTCTGCATGACCGGGTGGCGCATCGGCTGGATGGCCGTGCCCTCTGCGCTCCTTCGCGCAGTCGAGTGTCTGCAGCAGAATCTCGCGATATCGGTTCCGACGCTCTCGCAGATCGCCGCCGAAGCGGCCTTTGATGGGCGCGCCGAACTTGAAGACATCAAGCACGGCTACGAAGAAAATCGCCGCATCCTTCTCGACGGACTGCCCCGAGCCGGCCTCGACTCCTTCCTGCCGGTTGACGGGGCGTTCTATCTCTATGCCGACATATCGCGTTTTTCGAGTGACAGCTTTCAGTTCGCTACGCGCATGCTGGAGGAGGCCGGCGTTGCGGCAACGCCCGGGATTGATTTTGATCCGATTCGCGGCCGCAAATTCCTCCGCCTCTGCTATGCGGGTTCGCGCGACGACATGCGCGAAGCCGTCGCGCGGATCGGCACTTGGCTCAAGGGATAGACGCGGTGGCCTTGTCGGACAGCGCTCTCGTCCTGTTCTCGGGAGGCCAGGATTCCACAGTGTGCCTTGCTTGGGCGCTTGAGCGGTTTGTCCGGGTCGAAACAGTCGGCTTTGCCTACGGCCAGCGTCACGCCGTCGAGCTCGACGTGCGTCCGCGCATTCGTTCGGCTCTGGCGACGCAGTCGCAAAAGTGGGGCGAACGGCTCGGCGAGGATCACGTCGTGCGCATCGACGCTCTGGCGGAAATTTCGGAAACGGCCCTGACGCGCGACGTCGAAATCGAAATTGCCAAATCGGGACTGCCAACGACCTTCGTTCCTGGCCGCAATCTGGTGTTCTTTTCGTTCGCCGGCGCAGTCGCCTACCGGCGCAGCATCAATCATATCGTCGCCGGCATGTGTGAAACCGATTTCTCCGGTTATCCGGATTGCCGCGACGATACGATCAAGGCGATGCAGCTTGCGCTTTCGCTCGGCATGGACCGCCGCTTGGTCATTCACACGCCGTTGATGTGGATCGACAAGGCAGGGACGTTTGCGCTTGCCAAGGAGATCGGGGGAGCGGCATTGGTCGAGGTCATTCTTGCGGAAACACACACTTGCTATCGCGGCGACCGCAAACACCGGCATGCCTGGGGATTTGGCTGCGGCGAATGCCCTGCATGCCGCCTGCGTGCGGCCGGCTACGAGAAGTGGAAGGCCGCATCATGATTCTGCCTCAGGAGCGGCAACGCACCCGAGAAGGCATATTGTTGCTGGTGCTTTTCGCGCTCACGATCCCCGCGGCCAATTGGCTGATCGGTCATGTCGGCACCGGCTGTGTTGGCCCGCACGGGCCGTGCGTCGTGCCGGTCGCGCCGGGCTTAATGGCGCCCTCCGGGGTGACGATGGCGGGA
>DASPWC010000321.1:0-4383 GCA_035622055.1 Xanthobacteraceae bacterium
CGATGCATATGGGTCTGACCAACAGCGGCAAAACTGGCTGCCGCGCCTGTGCACGATGGAATTATGCGGCAGTTATTGTCTGACTGAGCCCGGCGCCGGCTCGGATGCGGCGGCGCTGACGACACGGGCCGTGCGCGACGCCGACAGCTACGTGCTCAATGGGCAGAAGCTTTTCATCTCGGGCGCCGGTGCCAGCGACCTTTACGTCGTAATGGCACGGACCGGCGGTGCCGGCCCAGGCGGGATATCGAGCTTCATTGTGCCGGGGGACGTAAAAGGTATTTCGTTCGGGGCCAACGAGCGCAAGATGGGCTGGAATGCACAGCCCACGCGCGCCGTGACGTTTGAGGACGTGCGCGTCCCCGCCGGCAATCGGCTCGGCGATGAAGGTATGGGCTTCAAGATCGCCATGTCCGGCCTTGACGGCGGCCGCGTCAACATTGCGGCCTGCTCGCTCGGCGGCGCGCAGTCGGCACTCGAAAAGGCTCTCGCGTACATGAAAGAGCGCAAAGCTTTCGGCAAGCGCCTCGATGAATTTCAGGCGCTGCAATTCCGGCTTGCCGATATGGCGACCGGACTGGAGGCCTCGCGCACGTTCCTGTGGCGAGGGGCCGCAGCGCTTGATCGCAAAGAGCCGAACGCGACGACGCTGTGCGCCATGGCCAAGCGGTTCGTCACCGACACCTGCTTCGATATCGCCAATCAAGCTCTGCAGCTGCACGGCGGTTATGGCTATCTCGCCGAATACGGCATCGAAAAAATCGTGCGCGATCTGCGCGTGCATCAGATTCTGGAAGGCACCAACGAGATCATGCGCCTGATCGTGGCAAGAAGTCTCGTCGGCCGATGAGCGAAACGCTGCTGCGGGACGGCGACGTTCTGGTGCGAAGCTACGGCGCGCTGCGCCGGATCACGCTAAATCGCCCGAAAGCGTTGAATGCAATCACGCTCGACATGGCCGTCGCCATGACCTCGCTGCTGCGGGACTGGGCGTCGGACCCCGCCGTCGGCACGGTGCTGCTCGACGGCGCCGGTGAACGCGGCTTATGCGCCGGCGGCGATATCCGCGCGCTTTACGACGCGGCGAAGAAGGGCTCCGTCATGTCCGGCGATTCGCTCCCCGCGCGCTTCTGGGCGACCGAATACAAGCTCAATGTTCTGATCGCGCGCTATCCGAAGCCGCTTGTCGTCGTCATGGATGGGCTGGTGATGGGCGGCGGAGTCGGGCTTTCGGCGCATGCGCCTTTTCGCGTCGTGACCGATCGCTCGGCGATCGCCATGCCGGAGGTTCAGATCGGATTTTTTCCCGATGTCGGCGCCAGCTATTTGCTAGCGCGCTCGCCGGGCTATGTCGGAACCTATTTGGCCCTGACCGGCGACCGCATCGGCGCCGCGGATGCGATCGCTTGCAACCTTGCCGACATTCATCTTGCCGCCGATTACCTCATCGCCCTTGCTCCGGAGCTTGCCGATTGCCGCAGTGGCCATGACGTGAGGACGAGGCTTTGCGAACTTTCGGGTGCTCCGGCCGCCGCTCGGCTGCCGGTGGAACGGCCATGGATCGACGGCTGCTATAGCGCCGCGACCGTCGAGGAGATTTTCGCGCGATTGCGGGCGTGCGGCGAAGCCAAAGCGCGCGCGGCGCTCGACGCCATGCTTAAAGCTTCGCCGACCTCGCTCAAGGTCGCGTTGCGCGATCTGCGCTCGGCGGCGACGTTCAACCGTGTTGAGGAGAGCTTTGCGCAAGACTACCGTATCGCCCTGGCCTGCGCCGCGGGACATGACTTCATCGAAGGCATTCGCGCCACGATCGTCGACAAGGACCGCAAGCCGCGCTGGAAGCCGGATCAAATTGAAGCGGTCGCGCCAGATTTGGTCGATCGGCACTTCCGGCGTGTCGGCGCATTGGAACTGACGTTCGAAGATTAGTGGTTGCGAAGATTAGGGAACGCGAAAAATTAGGGAGTGGCTATGCCGAATATCGGATTCATCGGCCTGGGCAATATGGGCGCGCCGATGGCGGCGAATCTCGTCAAATCGGGCGATCGCGTCGCCGGCTTCGATCTCGCCGTGGCATTGCGCCAGGCTTGCGCCGAGCAAGGCGTCGAGATCGCGCCCAACGCCAAGGCCACGGTCGAACAGGCTGACGTGGTCATCACCATGTTGCCGGCGGGCGAACACGTCCGCGCGGTGTGGACCGACGTGCTGCCGTCGGCAAAGCCCGGCGCGCTGTTCATCGACTGCTCAACAATCGACGTGACCAGCGCGCGCGCAGCGCATGCGCTCGCCGCCGCGCGCGGCATTGCCGCGCTCGATGCGCCGGTTTCCGGCGGCGTCACCGGCGCCAAGGCTGCGAGTCTGACCTTCATGGTCGGCGGCTCGGCGGAAGCCTTCGCCCGCGGCAAGCCCATTCTCGAGCGCATGGGCAAGCGCGTCGTGCATTGCGGCGACGCCGGCAACGGACAGGCCGCCAAGATTTGCAACAATATGATTCTCGGCGCCTCGATGATCGTGGTGAGCGAAGCCTTTGTGCTTGGCGAAAAACTCGGCCTGTCGCATCAGGCGCTGTTCGACGTGGCGTCGGCGAGTTCAGGCCAATGCTGGTCGCTGACGAGCTATTGTCCGGTGCCCGGACCGGTGCCGGCGAGCCCCGCCAATAACGGCTATAGGCCCGGCTTCGCCGCTTCATTGATGCTCAAGGATCTCAAGCTTGCCCGCGACGCCGCGCAGGCGGTGCACGCTGACAACGCGCTTGGCGGGCATGCCGCCGAAATCTATGCGCAATTCGCGGACGCCGGCCACGGCGCAAGCGATTTCTCCGGCATCATCAACTTCGTGCGGGAGAGATTGAATCGCCGCTAAGTTTTCGCTGTCTGCCGACCGAATATCTACGCGGTGAGCTATCCGCGCAGCGCGACCATCTGCCCGCCGTCGGCGACGATGGTGGCACCGGTGATGAAGCGGCCGGCGTCCGACACAAGGAGCAACAGCGGCCCGTCGAGGTCGCGTTCCTCACCGAACCGGCCGATTGGAATTTCGCGTTTGAGCGCGGCGCCACGCTCGCTCTGCAGATAGTCGCGATTGAGCTCGGTGATGATCCAGCCCGGCGCGATGGCGTTGACCCGGATGCCCTTGAAGGCGAGTTCGAGCGCCATCGCCTTGGTGAGCTGGATGACGCCGGCCTTTGCCGTGGCGTAAGCGATGACGCCTTTGTCCACGCCGAAGCCGAGAACAGAGGCGATATTGACGATGGCGCCGCCGGTTTTCGCCGCCAGCATGCGGCGCGCGGCTTCCTGCGCGCAAAAGAAAACAGCGTCGAGATTGGTCGCAAGCACGCGCCGCCATTCCTCCTCGGCCAGCTCCACGGCGCGGCCGGCCTGCCCTACGCCGGCATTATTGACGAGGATTGTCACCGTGCCGAACCTTTTCTCCGCGGCGTCGAAGGCGGCCGCCGTCGCGTGGCGATCGCGCACGTCGGCCTCGACGGCAATCGCCTTGCCGCCGGATTTTTCGATCCGCGCCTGCAAGGCTGCCAGCCGGTCCGCACGGCGCGCCACGAGCACGACCGCCGCGCCGTTCTCCGCCAAAACTTCGGCGAAACGCACGCCGAGACCGCTCGATGCGCCCGTCACCAACGCCACTTTGCCGTCGAGATCGAAAATTTGCGCAGCCGGCATACCCTCTCCTTCCGCCGACCCGAACGCGGGTCCGCGGTCAGTCACGACCCATAAAGCCGATGCGGCAGCCAGGTCGCAAGCCCCAGCGCGAACCATAGCGCCGGCAGCATGGCGAGCTGAATGAGCACGAACGGAATGATGCCGATGTAGATGCCAGCATGAACAAGGCGGCATGCGCGTAGATCACCGATTCCTGCAGGCGGATGGAGCCGAGACCCAGAGGTAGCGCATCGCAACGACAGCGAATTCGGCGACCACGATGTAGAGCGAGCACCAGATCGCCATGCGGCCGACCGCGGCGCTGATGCGGTCGATAGCGGCGGCAAGGCGTGCGAGCGTGTTTTGCATGGGTTTTGGCCGTACTATAATGTTTCTTATAGCCCATTCGGGAATGGAAAACGGCCGTCGCGGGAAGTCAAAAACCATGTCGGAAAAGCGCGACCAGCATCACCATCACGACGAGCACGGATCGGAGCTCTCCGAAATGCAATTACGCGTGCGGGCGCTCGAGACGGTGCTGATCGAGAAGGGCTATGTCGACCCGGCCGCGCTCGACCCCATTATTGAAGCCTACGAGACCAAGATCGGGCCGCATATCGGCGCGCGCGCCATCGCCAAGGCGTGGAGCGATCCTTCATTCAAGCGCGCGCTGCTCGACGATGCGACCAAGGCGGTGCTGGCGCTCGGGGCCGTCAATCGTGTCGGC
>DASPWC010000322.1:0-7508 GCA_035622055.1 Xanthobacteraceae bacterium
GGGTCCGGCGTCCGGTGTTCCCGCCTTCAGAGCATTCGAGCCTTTCCCGAAGGGTTCGAGGGGCTTCGCGCCCGGGCGAGCATGGCAGATGAGGAAAGGGCAGTTATGCCGCTTTACGAGCACGTTTTTCTTGCGCGCCAGGACGCCAGCGCGCAGCAGGTTGAGGAATTAACCGCGCAGTTGAAGGGCGTCATCGAAGGTCTCGGCGGATCGGTCAAAAAGACGGAATATTGGGGCGTGAAGTCCCTCTCCTACCGGCTTCGCAAAAACCGCAAAGCTCATTTCACGCTGATGGATGTTGATGCGCCCGCGCCGGCGATCAATGAAATCGAACGACTCGAGCGGCTCAATGAAGACGTTCTGCGCTACCTTACGATCAGGGTCGATGCCCACGAGGAAGGTCCGTCGGCAATGATGCGCCGCGCCGAGCGCGATCGCGATCGCGAAGAGCGCCGGGGCGAGCGTGGCGATAGGGGTGATCGGGGTGATCGGGGTGATCGAGGCGATAGGGGCGATCGAAGCGATAGGGGTGATCGTCCCCGCGACCGGCGCGGCCGCGACGACTCCGACGGCGTGGACAACGAAGGAATGGAGGACTGACCGATGGCAATGTCACCGCAAGGCGTGAGCGGCCGCCGTCCCTTCTTTCGCCGTCGCAAAAGCTGCCCGTTCTCCGGCGCGAGTGCGCCGAAGATCGACTACAAGGACGTCAAACTGTTGCAGCGGTTCGTTTCGGAGCGCGGCAAGATCGTTCCGAGCCGCATCACCGCGGTATCGGCGAAAAAGCAACGCGAACTCGCCCAGGCAATCAAGCGCGCGCGGTTCCTCGGGCTGTTGCCCTACGTGATCCGCTAAGAGAGGCCGGCCATGGAAGTGATCCTGCTCGAGCGTGTCGCCAAGCTCGGCCAAATGGGCGAAGTGGTGCGCGTGAAGGACGGGTTTGCCCGCAATTTTCTGCTGCCCCGCGGCAAAGCGCTGCGCGCGACGGCCGAAAATCGCGCGCGCTTCGAAACGATGAAGAGCGAGCTTGAGGCGCGCTCGCTGACGCTAAAATCCGAGGCGGCTCAAGTTGCAGCCAGGCTTGACGGCAAAAGCTTTACCGTTCTGCGCCAGGCCTCGGAGTCGGGCCAGCTGTTCGGATCGGTTTCGCCGCGCGACCTTGTCGGCGTGGTCAACGATGCCGGTATTCACGTCAACCGCAATCAAATCGCGTTGAACGCGCCGATCAAAACGATCGGTCAGCACAAAGTGCCGATTGCGCTTCATCCCGAGGTCGAAGTTTCAATCGCCGTGATTGTCGCGCGCAATGAGGACGAAGCGGCGCGGATTGCCCGCGGCGAGGACGTAACCCAGTTGCGCGAGCAGACGGAGCAGGAAGCGGCGGTCATTGCGGCGGAGGCCTTCTTCGAGCCAGGGGCGGGAGAAGCCGCTCCCCCTGCGGAAGGCGAAGCCGCTCCCCCGCCGGCCGCCGAAAACACTTAAACCCGCTCGGCCAAAGCCGTTATCAGTCAGGTATATTGTCGCGCGGCACAGGCGCGTTCTCGTTCGGCTCGGATTCGGTCGGCGCAGCCGCACTCGTTGTCGGACCGGGCGTCGCAGCCGCAGGCTCCGAGGGTGTTGCGGCAACCGGAGCGGCCGTAGGCTCCGTGGGCGGGGTTTCTTCTTGGCCACGCGGCTGCGGGACGGTCGGCGGCGTGGTCTTAGCTTCCTGACCTTTAGGTTCCGGACCTCTGGGTTCCGCACCTTTAATTTCCGGAGCTTTACTTTCTTGGCCTTTGGCTTCTTGGCCTTTGGTCTCCTGACCTTTAGCCTCTTGCCCCTTGGTCTTAGGCTCCTGGGTAGCATGCTCCACGGTGGGCTTTGGAGCGGGAGCATTGCCGCCGGAATTAAGCACGTAAGCCGCAAGTGCGGCCGCCTGGTCACGGCTGGCCGTGTAGTGCTCTCGTAGAAAAATCGAAAGCGTCAGGTTATTGCGGCCGTTGGCGAGGCCGCGCGTGGTCTTGTGGCACGCCGCGCAATCTTCCGTGAATATTTCGGCGGCCGATTTGCCTTGATCGATATTGGTCTGGGCGCGAGACGGCGACGGCAGCATGGCCAAAGCCATGATCGACGCCAGTCCAACCGTGGGCAAAACATTCGCGGAAGCAAGACGCCGGAACACGCCGGGCTCCTTAGCTCTGTGTGGATTATCGATCATAATTACCCCAAAACCGGGCGAATGGGAGCGCCGTGTCGCCGGGCCCCCGCAGCTTTTCGCAAGCATTGCTGGTCAAGGAGGATTTTGTTTTAATGACGGCAATAACTAAAGACTCCGCCTGTGCAAGTTTACGATTGAACCGTCCGAATCGGCAAAACGTTGATCGGGCGCCATTCGCCGCTTGCAAAAGCGGTGTCTGGTGTGGAGGCGGCCGTGGATCGGTTGCTGATCATATTTTTACGCCAGTTTATTCGCCACGGATCATTTACCGTCACGACGGCGTCAGGACGCGTCTACACCTTCGGAGATGGCACGGGCAGTCCGCTCGCGGTCCGCTTTACCACCGCCAGCGCGCAATATGCAGTACTCTTCGATCCGGAGTTGAAGCTAGGCGAAGCCTATATGGACGGTACATTCGTCGTCGAGCGAGGCTCCATTGCGGATGTGCTGGCGTTGCTACTCGCGCAGGACCATTTTGCGGCCCGCATTTGGGCGCTACCGCGCTTGGCACGCTATCTGTTTCGCCGCTTGCAGCAATTCAACCTTCGGTCCCGTTCGCGCCAAAACGTCGCCCATCATTACGATCTCGATGGCAGGCTCTATTCTTTGTTTCTGGACGGCGACCAGCAATATAGCTGCGGTTATTTTGAATCCCCGGATCAATCGCTTGACGACGCCCAACTTGCGAAAAAGCGCCACTTGGCCGCGAAATTGCGGCTCGCGCCCGGCGTCAAGGTCCTGGACATCGGCTGCGGCTGGGGCGGACTGGCGCTTTATCTGGCCGAGATTGCCGGTGCACAACTTACCGGCATTACGCTCTCGCAGGAACAGTACCAACGCGCCAACAACCGCGCTCTAGAGCGCGGTCTCTCAGAGCGGGCGACATTCCAGCTCGTCGACTACCGCGATGTGGGCGGCCGGTTCGATCGGATCTTATCCGTCGGCATGTTCGAGCATGTTGGCGTCGGCTTTTACGACACGTTCTTCGAAAAATGCGCGGAGCTTGTCGCCGATGACGGCATCGTGCTGTTGCATTCGATCGGACGCAGCAGCCCGCCCGGCATAACCAATCCATGGATCGCAAAATATATTTTTCCGGGCGGCTATATTCCAGCCCTGTCCGAAGTGGTGCGGGCGATCGAACGCGCCGGCCTTCTTGTCACGGACATCGAGGTCTTGCAGCTCCACTATGCCAAGACGCTCAAGGCGTGGCGTGAGCGGTTTCTCGCCCACCGGGACGAGGCGGTGCGCATTTACGATCAGCGTTTCGTGCGGATGTGGGAGTTCTACCTGGCCTGTTCCGAAATGGCGTTTCGCGAGGGGGATAAGCTCGTCTTCCAGATCCAAATGGCCAAGCGCAAGGGGCTTACGCCGGCCACACGCGACTATATCGCCCGCGAAGAGACGCGTTTACGGACGCTCGAAGCCCGTCACAAGGCGCCGCTGCGACTCGCCGGCGAGTAGCCGGCTCACTGTGCCGAACATTCGTCAGTCAAGTACCGCGTCGCACACTCCGGTTTTCGGCGTGACTCCCGGTGAGTAGCGGGGGAAAAGCGCGGCGAACGTTTCCCATCGTACGTGCGCTCGATTATCGAAGGCGGAGGCGTTTGCATAACTTTGCGAGTACGCGCAATGTGCCTCTGTCGTTGAGTGGTCGCGATGTTGAGTAACGAATGCAAGCCGATCCAGCGCCGTATTTCGGCTCCATGCCGCAAATCGGCCACAGCACGCGATTCCTCTGACTGGGACCATGCCAACCTTCGATTCGACCGCACGCAAGCAGATCGCGCCGGAGCCCATCTTCCGAGCCGCGCCGCACAATATCGAGGCCGAGCAGGCTTTGCTCGGAGCAATTCTCGTTAATAACGAAGCGTTTTACCGGGTCTCCGACTTTCTCGAACCCAAGCACTTCTTCGAGCCGATCCACCAGCGCATCTTCGAGCTTGCCGGCGGGCTTATTCGCGCCAGCAAGACTGCCACCCCGGTCACGCTGAAAACCTTCCTGCCTGGCGACGTTGATATTGCCGGGCTTTCGGTCAACCAATATCTCGCCCGATTGGCCGCCGAGGCGACGACGATCATCAATGCCGAGGACTACGGCCGCACGGTCTATGACCTTTCCGTCCGCCGCGACCTGATCGCGATCGGGGAGGACATGGTCAACCTGGCCTATGACGCCCCCGTCGACTCAACGCCGCTGCAGCACATCGAGGACGCCGAGCGCAAGCTTTACGAAATCGCAGAGACCGGCCGCTACGACGCAGGCTTTCAGCGCTTTGCGCAAGCGCTGACAACGGCGGTCGATATGGCGGCGCGCGCCTACCAGCGCGACGGCAGCCTGTCGGGTCTCGCAACCGGCCTTACGGATTTGGACAGCAAGATGGGCGGCTTGCAGCCGTCTGATTTGGTCATCCTTGCCGGACGGCCCGGCATGGGCAAAACCGCGCTTGCGACCAATATCGCCTATAACGTCGCCAAGGTTTGGGCTGGCGAGGTCCGCGCCGACGGCCACACAGCGACGGTCAATGGCGGCGTCATAGGATTCTTCTCGCTCGAAATGTCGGCCGAACAGCTCGCCACTCGCATCATTTCGGAACAGACCGGGATACCTTCCAACAAGATTCGCCGGGGCGGGATCGACGAGAGCGATTTTGAAAAGATCAAAGACGTTTCGATAGAGCTGCAGAATTTGCCTTTCTATGTCGACGAGACCGGCGGTCTGTCGGTCGGGCAATTGGCGGCGCGGGCTCGCCGCCTCAAGCGTCAGCGCGGGCTTGATCTGCTTGTCGTCGACTATCTTCAGCTCTTGCAGGGCTCCACGCGCCGCGCCGCCGAAGGCCGCGTGCAGGAAATCACTGAGATTACCACCCGGCTCAAGGCGCTCGCAAAGGAACTGAATATCCCAATACTCGCGCTCTCGCAATTATCTCGCCAAGTCGAAGGCCGCGAGGACAAACGCCCGCAACTGTCGGATTTGAGAGAATCCGGTTCGATCGAACAGGATGCCGACGTCGTCCTGTTTGTATTCCGCGAGGAATATTATCATCAGATGCGAAAGCCGACTGAAGCAAACCGGGAAAAATTCGCGGAATGGCTCGCGGAAGGCGAACGCGTGGATGGCAGGGCCGAAGTTATCATCGGCAAACAACGCCACGGCCCGACCGGCACGGTCGAGTTGCATTTCGACGCCGCCGTGACGCGCTTTGCCAACCTCGACACGGTACACCGGCCGGATTTCTAGACGGCCGGCACGCCCGCTTTACCACCGTGGCGATGACGGTCATAAAGCGATGGTCATGGTACGCGCAAAATGGCACGCGCAAAACGCTCGTTGGCACCCGCTTCCGCCGCACCCGAAATCAACGGGATGCTGGCCATCGACCTCGACGCCATCGTCGCCAATTGGCAGACGCTGGCGCACAAGCTTCTCACCGTCGAATGCGCGGCCGTGGTCAAAGCCAACGCCTACGGCCTTGGGCTCAAACCCGTTGTCGCCGCTCTGGCCAAGGCCGGCTGCAAGACATTTTTCGTCGCCGATCTTGCCGAAGCGCGGACCGTCCGCTCGCAGGCGTCCAACGCGGTAATCTATGTTCTGCATGGCTTTTCGCCGAACTGGAGCGAGGGCTTCATCGAGCTCAAGGCGCGGCCGGTGATCAACTCGGCGACTGAGCTTGCCGAATGGGATGCATTTGTCAGCGCGAGTTCTTGGCAAGGCGGAGCGGCGCTTCACGTCGATACCGGCATGAACCGGCTGGGCATTTCACCGGAAGAAGCAATCGCTCTAGCGCCGCGCGTCCAGACTGAAAATCACGGCATTTCGCTTTTGCTGAGCCACCTCGCCTGCGCCGACGTTCTCGATCACCCGCTCAACAAGAGCCAGTTACATCTGTTCCGTCAGCTCCGCTTGCTCTATCCGGGCATTCCCGCCTCGCTAGCCAATTCCTCTGGAATCTTTCTCGGCAATGCCGCTCATTGCGATCTTGCGCGTCCGGGAGCTGCGCTCTATGGCGTCAATCCGACACCTGGAAGGCCCAATCCGATGAAAGCCGTTGTCGAACTCTGCGGACGCATCCTGCAGATGCGCACCGTCGCGCGCGGCCAAACGATCGGCTACGGCGCGACATGGACGGCAAAGCGCGATACGCGCATCGCGGTCGTCGCGCTCGGCTACGCGGACGGCCTGTTGCGCGCCGGAAGCGCTAGCGACGATCGGGCCGGCGGAGTGACGATTATTGCCGGCAAACGGTGTCCCATTGTCGGCCGTATCTCGATGGACCTTGTATGCCTCGACGTTACCGACCTTCCCGATGGCGCGGTTCGTCGCGGAGATTACGCGACAATGATCGGCGGCGAACTAACCGTCGACCATGTTGCCGCGCTTGCCGGCACCATCGGCTACGAGGTTCTGACGCGGCTTGGTCCGCGCTGCCATGTCACCTATCGGGGCGGCTGAATGCCGGCGCGCGCGCAAACTTTCGTCTGTCAGAATTGCGGCGCGGCCTTTCCGCGCTGGGCGGGCAAGTGTGAAGCCTGCGGCGAATGGAATACGCTCGTGGAGGAGGGCAGCGGAGGGCCGCGCCGGCCGTCGCGCAAGGGACGGCCTTTCACCGTCGAGACTCTGAAAGGCGCGACGCACGAATCGCCGCGGCTTGCTTCCGGTATCGCCGAATTCGACCGCGTGACCGGCGGCGGCCTCGTGCGCGGCTCGGTGATTCTTCTCGGCGGCGACCCCGGCATTGGCAAATCCACGCTGCTACTCGATGTTGCGGCAGCATTCGCACGCGGCAAGCACCGCGCCGTCTACATTTCCGGCGAAGAAGCTGTTGCCCAAGTGAGGCTGCGCGCCGAGCGGCTCGGCCTTACCGAAGCGGCGGTCGAAGTCGCGGCGGAAACCTCGGTCGAGGACATCATCGCCACTCTTTCGCACGGCGCCACGCTGCGGCTTTTGGTCATCGATTCTATCCAGACCATGTGGACACAGATCGTCGAGGCAGCGCCGGGCACGGTGACGCAAGTCCGCGGCTCGGCCGGAGAGCTCATTCGCTTCGCCAAGCGCAGCGGCGCAGCCATTATCCTCGTGGGTCACGTCACCAAGGAGGGCCAGATTGCCGGGCCTCGCGTCGTCGAGCACATGGTCGATGCGGTCTTGTCTTTTGAAGGAGAAGGTTCGCAGCAGTTTCGCATCCTGCGTGCGATCAAGAACCGATTCGGCCCGACCGACGAAATCGGCGTGTTCGAGATGACCGGATCCGGATTGCGCGAAGTTGCAAATCCGTCCGCGCTGTTTTTGTCGGAGCGCGACCTCGGCAGC
>DASPWC010000323.1:0-4624 GCA_035622055.1 Xanthobacteraceae bacterium
CCGGACTTGCTCGATTTGCGCAGGCGCGAGGCGGAAGTGGTTTTCCGCCGCATCGGCATCACCTTCGCGGTCCACGGCGACCCCGAGGCGCAAGAGCGGCTCATCCCGTTCGACATTATTCCCCGCATTCTCACGGCCGACGAATGGCAAATCTTGCGTCGCGGCCTCGAACAGCGTGTCAAGGCGATCAATGCATACTTGAAGGATATCTACAGCAAGCGCGAGATCGTCAAAGCCGACGTGATACCGGAGGACTTGGTCTTTCAGAACCCGGTCTTTCGCCCGGAAATGAACGGCCAGAAGGTGCCGCATGATATTTACGTTCATATCGCCGGCATCGATATCGTGCGCGTAGATCCGAAGACGTTTTACGTCTTGGAGGACAACGCACGCACGCCGTCCGGCGTTTCCTACATGCTGGAAAACCGCGAAATCATGCTGCGGCTTTTTCCCGAATTGTTTTCACGTTACCGGATCGCGCCCGTTGACAATTATCCCGACGAATTGTTGGAGACGCTTAAATCGGTCGCGCCCGCGACCGCGAGCGCCGATCCAACCGTTGTGCTGCTGACGCCGGGCATAGCTAATTCCGCCTACTACGAGCATTCCTTCCTCGCCGATAAACTCGGCATCGAACTGGTCGAAGGCCGCGATCTCACGGTAAGAGACGATGTCGTCCACATGCGCACGACGGAAGGCCTCAAGCGCGTCGACGTCATTTACCGGCGCATCGATGACGACTTTCTGGATCCGCTGGTATTCCGATCCGACAGCGCGCTCGGGGTGCCCGGCCTGATGTCGGCGTATCACGCGGGCAATTTGACGCTTGCGAATGCAGTCGGCACCGGCATCGCCGACGACAAAGCGGTATACAGTTACATGCCGGAAATCATGAAGTTCTATTTCGGCGAGGAACCGATACTTCACAACGTGCCGACTTGGCGCTGCCGGCAGCCCGATCACCTGGGATATGTCCTCGACCACATCGCCGAACTGGTGGTGAAAGAGGTCCATAGCTCGGGCGGCTACGGCATGCTGATCGGGCCGAAAGCCGACAAAGCGACAATCGCCGCATTCCGAACAAAACTGAAGTCCGCGCCGAATAATTTCATCGCGCAGCCCACACTGGCGCTTTCAACTTGTCCGACCTGCACCGACGAAGGCGTCGCCCCGCGCCATGTCGATTTGCGTCCGTTCGTGCTCAGCGGCCGCAACAGTGTGTCCATCGTGCCCGGCGGCCTGACGCGCGTCGCGCTCCAGAATGGATCGCTCGTCGTCAATTCGAGTCAGGGCGGCGGCACCAAAGATACCTGGGTCTTGGACGAATGAGCCGACCTCGCCCGAGTAAGCGTGAAAACAGGGCCGGGAGCTGATGCAGTGTTGCTGTCGCGCACCGCCGATAACCTTTACTGGCTCGCTCGCTATGTGGAGCGCGCCGAATATCTGGCGCGCATTCTCGAGACCACGCTGCGGCTGATCGCTTTGCCGCTGAGTTACGGCGGCGCGTCGAACGAATGGGAATCGGCGGTCGCGAGCGCCGGATGCGCCCACGCCTTCTTTACTACGCACAACGAAGCCAACGAAGAAGCCGTAACCGATTTTCTCGTGTTTTCGACAGACAATCCGTCGTCCATTCGCAGTTGCTTCGAAATTGCCAGGCTCAACGCGCGCGCCGTGCGGACCGCGCTTACGATCGAGATGTGGGATTCCATCAACGGGATCTGGCTCGAGCTTAAGAATTGGGGCAAAGGGCCATATTCGCGTGAGCAGCTTGCGCGCTTTCTGCGCTGGGTGATGGAATCGTCGCTTCGCTTCGATGGCTCGTCTTACCGTACGATGCTGCGCAATGACGCCTATTGCTTTTCGCGGATGGGCGTCTATCTCGAGCGCGCCGACAACACCGCGCGCATTCTTGACGTCAAGTACCACTTGTTGCTGCCGGCGGTCGCAAATGTCGGCGGCCCGCTCGACTATTTTCAGTGGGCATCGATCTTGCGTTCGGTATCGGCGCTGACGGCGTATCACTGGGTCTATCGGCAGAACGTCAAGCCATGGCTCGTCGCAGAACTTTTGATACTCAAGGATGAAATGCCGCGCTCGCTGGCGAGCTGCTACGAGAACCTGGTGCAAAATCTCGATCACCTCGCGACTGCCTATGGCCGGCAGGGTCCGGCACAACGCCAAGCTCGCGCCGTGCGGGCGCGCCTGATGAACAGCCGAATCGAAGAGATCTTCCAGAGCGGATTGCATGAGTTCATCGGTGGCTTCATCGAGGACAACAATCGGCTTGGCTCCGCCATCGCCGAGCAATATTTGATGTAAGCGGGCGGTTCGGGCGATCGGCCCGTAGCGTTCGGCGTCCGAACGGTTCAGCGCGCTAAGATGCACATCCACATCGGCCATAGCACCGTCTATCGGTACACTCCTCCGGCGACGGGGGTGATCCAGCTGCTGCGACTCACGCCGCGCGACTACGAAGGTCAACACGTGGCGCGCTGGCGCATTGACGTTTGGCCCGATGCGCGCCTCACCGCCCATGAGGACGCCTTCGGCAACATCACCCACGTCTTCAATACCGTCGGCTCGTTCGATGAGCTGCGCATCGACATCGACGGCGAAGTCGAGACGCAGGACACTCACGGCGTGATCAGGGGCGCGGTCGAACGTTTCCCGCCTGCTCTGTTTCTCCGCGATACGGCCCTGACGGCCGCCGACCAGGCGATTCGCGATTTCGCCGATGGAATTCGCGCCGCCCGCGGCGATGTTGCCTTGACGCAAACACATGCGATCCTCGAATGGCTGCACGAACAAATGACCTTCGATCTGGAGATGACCGACCGGTTACCTACCGCCAGCGAGGCCTTCGCGCTCAAGCGCGGCGTGTGCCGCGATCTTTGCCACGTCTTTATGGCCGCGGCGCATTACCTTGGCATCCCCGCACGCTACGTGGCTGGCTATCTGCACATGGCCGACGGCACGGTCGAACAGGAAGCCGGTCACGCTTGGGCGGAAGCCTTCATCCCGGACATCGGTTGGGTCGGTTTCGATCCGGCCAACGCGATTTGTCCCACCGAAGCCTATGTGCGCGTCGCGATCGGACTCGATTCAATCGGCGCGGCGCCGGTGCGCGGAATGCGTTTCGGCCCGGGTCAAGAAAATCTCGATGTCACGATAAGAGTTGACCAGTAGTTTGCGGGCGCGCCGCAGTCTCACGAATCAGTCCAAACGCGCTACGACCGCCAGCCGTTTGATCTTGTGTTCCAGATAGGCTTTCAGGAAGGCGCTATAGTCTCTGAAAGAGACACAACCGTTCGAATCGCCGTTCGGCCCGAGCATAAAGCTGTGCGCCAGAAGGCCGGCCCGCCCCATCGTCTTCTGTTCGTCCTCGGGAATGAGCCGCAGCGCTTGCACGCCGTGGAAGAGAGCTTCGCGCGGTTCGAGATCGTAAATATTCGGAGGCGTAACCCCGCGCATTCTTTCATCGGCGTAGCGCGGATCGTCGAGCCTGTCGCCGAGCCCGGAATGAGCTTCGAGCTGCGTACCGTCGGGCATGTAAACCGTGTGTCTGGAGATATCGTAGACGGCGGTCCACCGGTCATACCGACTGGCCGCGATGGTTGACTCACCGCCGAGACCGCTTAAGTCGGGAGCGGCGTAGGCGAGCGTAAACGAAGCAGGCCTGCCGAAGAGCTTCTCGAAAAACGATGGGGGCTCCGGCGGCTTTTCCGCGACTGCATTGCCGCCCTGCGCGCTGTCGCTTGTCGCGACGCGCACGACAGGCCGCAAGCGCGGCCGCGGCACCGGCAAACTCACGGCCTCCGCTACGCGAGAATCGCCGGTCGTTTTCGGCTGACTATCCGGCGCGTCTAGACTTGCGATTTGAGACCGCGGTGATGCCTGCGCTTGATCGCCGTCGTCGCGTGGGAGCGGCACGTTCGTTGCAAAGCTTGTCGGCCGGAATCCTAAAGTAGGCCGAGGATCGAGAACCGAGAAGGTGCTGGACAGGTAACTATGGGCGGTCGCAACGCGTACGCTCGGCGTTGCGGTCACGAGCTTATCGCCGCGGGTGCCGGCGAATTCGATTCGATCATCGCTGCTGCCGCTCAGGTCGCAACAAATCGCCCACGCGCTCAGTCCCGCGAAGCATACGAGCCCTATACCCCCAAAGATCCTCTGCCACGTATTCGGCGGCAAAGGCCGATGGTCGTCCAGGCTGAAGCCGTTACGTTGATTGGTGCCGAACCCCATTCCCCTCTCGGCGTCCTTTCGAATCAAGCTCAGATCGTCCCCGATTGCATGAATAGTGCGCTGTCGCGGCGCATCGAACGTGGAGAGCCGGCGCACAATCCAACCCGACAAGGATTGCGCGCGCCGGATACTACCGATCGGCGTCGAAACTGTTTCGGTTTGTCGCTCTAGGACGCCGTCAGCTCACGGGTTATGCCCGCTACCGACGGCTATTTCCCCCATCCCGACCCACCGGCATCCACCCTCGCATGCCGGCACCCAAAGACACCCTCATGAAATCTCCCGTTTCACGTTGTCCCCACCGATTACGTATACAATTAGAGTGAAGGGTAAAGGCAAAATTAAAGCAGCCCGGCGGCGGATTTGGGCAATTCCC
>DASPWC010000324.1:0-4897 GCA_035622055.1 Xanthobacteraceae bacterium
CGACGCCGCTCTGGGATAAGCCCGTTGCTATCGCAGCCATTCCCTACGGTTATCTGCGCGAAGCCGTAGTTTCGGACGTTGTCTATCCCATGGGCGATCAGCTCGTGGTTATTCCTTCTTATACCGGCGGGGGTACTTCGCTGGCGTTGCACACCGGCCTGAGCGCGGCACGCGCGGTCTTGGACGATCGGTCCGCCGGCGAGTTTCAAAAACGGACAATTGCTAAACTCAGGCCACAAATCGGCTGGGCGAAACTCGCTAATATCGCCTTCGTCAACGCATCGGCGCAGCGATTGACGGCCGCCATCGCCCGCTCGGCGCCGTGGGCTTTGCCCCAGGTCGCAACATTCGTCGTAAAAATGACTCGTCTGCGGGCCTGACCCTGCCGCGAAAAGCGGTCACTTCGAGCACGCCACCGCATAGCGAAACGGAAAGAACCATTTAACCTTCGCACGCTCTCCCACGCCAGATTCGCCCAATATTCGGCGCCAGTCCGCAGCGGTAAAAGCGCGCGATACCGAAATAGGACCGTCATTGGCCGTTAGGCGATTTAGGGGCAGGATGCGGAATAGCAGTTTTATAAAATAATACGGCAGCGGATGCCGATGCAGATCGTTGATGAACCAGCCGCGCGCCGCATGATCCTCCATCCAATGAATAAAGCGGACGAGCTCCGAATCCGATAAATGATGCGTGAAATTCGAACAGACGATAAAATCGGCCCGCCGCGAGGGATCGAATGAAAAGATGTCGGAAGCTTCGTAAGCGATATGCATTTCGGCCGGCGTCGCCTGCTCGGCCGACTGCCTCGACCACGGATTGAGATCGACACCGGCGAGATCGGCCGTCAATCCGCGTCGATGCAATAATTTCCAAATCCGCCGCAACATGTCGCCGCCACCGCTGCCGACATCGAGCACGGATACCGCCTTTCCCGGCCTTATGCCTTCAAGCATCCGCCGTAGCCACTGCATCGTCGGCCGGTAAGCGAGCGTGCAAACATTGATAACTTCGAGCTCCCGAAGGCATTCGTGGAATTCCGCAAAAGCGACCGGCTCCGTATCCATGAGCTCGGATTGCGTGCTGCGGCGCCGCAAATCGACTTTTGCCATAGACCTCTCCGACTGCGCCTGATCCAGCAATTCAATTCTCGAAAAAGCGGTTCCTCGGACGCGGCAAGCCAAGATGCTCGCGTAGAGTCGCGCCTTCATAATCGCGGCGGAATCTGCCGCGCCGCTGCAATTCTGGAATGACTTTTTCGACAAAATCGTCCAGCCCGCCCGGTAGGTATGGAAACATCACGGTGAAGCCGTCGGAGGCTTCAGCCTCTAGCCATTCTTCCATCTCATCGGCGATGCTTCGCGGCGTTCCAACCATTGCTAGGCCGGAATACCCACCGAGCCTTTGCGCCAGCTGCCGGACGGTCAAATTCTCACGTCGAGCGAGCGCAATGGCGCGTTCTCTGCCGCTCTTGGAAGCGTTGCTTTCTGGGATGTCATCCGGCAACGAAGCGTCGGGATCGAATTTCGAAGCATCGTGGCCGAGTGCGATCGACAGCGAGGCGATCGCGTTGGCGTAATTGACGAGACTGTCAAGCTTGGCACGCTTGGCTTTTGCCTCCTCGACCGTATCACCAACGACGACAAAGCAGGCGGGAAGAATCTTCATGTGCTCACGGGAGCGGCCGAGCTTCTCCATGCGGCCCTTTACGTCCGCATAGAACTCCCGCCCGGCGGCGAGATCGCTCTGCGCGGTAAAAACTGCTTCTGCGGTTTCGGCCGCCAGCTGGCGGCCGGAGTCCGATGCGCCCGCCTGTACGATCACCGGCCAGCCCTGGATCGGCCGTGCGATATTCAACGGTCCGCGCACGGAGAGAAATTTTCCTTTGTGATTTGGCACATGCATTTTAGCCGGGTCGAAGAAAATGCCGTTTTCGACGTCGCGGACGAAAGCGTCATCCGCCCAGCTGTCCCAAAGCCCGGTCACGACGTCGTAGAATTCACGCGCGCGGCGATATCGCTCAGCGTGCTCCATATGCTCGTCGAGACCGAAATTGAGCGCGGCGTCTGGATTGGATGTCGTGACGATGTTCCAGCCGGCGCGGCCGCCGCTCAAATGATCGAGCGAGGCGAAACGCCGCGCGATATGGTACGGCGCGTCAAAGGTGGTGGAGCCGGTGGCGACGAGGCCAATGCGCTCGGTCACCTGCGATAAGGCCGACAACAGCGTAAACGGCTCGAATGAGGTCACGGTGTGGCTTCTTTTGAGCGCATCGATCGGCATGTTCAGGACCGCCATATGATCGGCCATGAAAAACGCATCGAATTTTGCACGCTCCAATTTCTGAATCGATTGCTTGATGTGAGCGAAATTGAAATTCATGTCGGGCCACGCTCCGGGGTACCGCCAAGCCCCCGCGTGAATGCTGGCTGGGCGCATGAAGGCGCCGAGGTGGAGTTGGCGTGACGTCATCGTCGGCTCCTTTTCAGTGCGAAATTGCGCCGCGGATGGGCAAGAATGAGGCAAACGGCGATCGGGTTTTCATAAACGGTTTAAATGGTCCGGTCCGACGATGCCCGGCCGGCCGACCGGCCGACAAAGCGGCAGGCTTGCGGCTTTAGAAGCGGTCGAATGCTGCTTCGTGGCGATCTACGATGGATCGCAATATTCCATCCATAAGTCCAGGGTCGCAGCATAAATCCAGAAAGACATTCGCGAACCTTGCGACAGCAAACCTCCGCGGAAGCAGGGTTGATCCATATCAACTGGCTCCGGGATTAACTGCGTTATTTTTTGCGCCAAATTCCCCGCGTTGCGACAGAAGAACGAGCAGCAAGAGATCATGAAACTGACTGCATACGCGCTCGTAGTCGCCGCGGTGATCGGAACAGGCGCTTGCGGTTCTTCGCATGCCGCGCCCATCGCGCCGCCAAGCGGCGTAAAGATACAATCGAATAATATGACCCAGGTGTCTTGGCATCGTCACCGCTGGTACCCGCCTCATTATTGGGAACGCCGCTATTGGGGATGGCGCCCTTATCGGCCTTACTTGGGCTGGGGCGTGGGTTGGGGCTGGTCCCCCTACTTGGGATGGGATCGTTCGGGCTGGTGGTGGTGACGGGACGTACTTCCGGCCCTCGCAAATAGAAGCGCGTTTGCGACAAGCTAAGAATTCGCCGGAATCCATCCACGCGCGCTCCACGGAGAAACCGGCCTGAAAGTCGGCGCACCGTCGTACGCGGTACACCGGCACTATTGCTGCGCCGGCCTATCGCAGTATATGACGGCCGACGTCAGGGGATTGCTTAAGTGCCCGCCCTACCATGGCCAGGATTAATCGGGACGCCAAAGGCATGACGGAAAAATTTGGACGACTGGCGCTGCATACATGGACGATCGATACGACGCCGCTCGAGACCGCGCTCGACGCCGCCCGGGTTGCGGGCTACGACGCGGTCGAGCTTCGCCGCACCGACTTCAAGCGTTGTTTCGATCGCGGCATGAGCACCAAAGACGTTCTGGGTCTCATCCGCACGAGCGGCATTCCCGTCGGCGTGCTCGGCGTCGAATATGGCTGGCTATTCGGCACCGGCGACGAAAGCAAGCGCTTATTCAACGTGTTCCGCGAGTCGTGCGAAAACGCCGTGGCGCTCGACTGTGAAATGCTGATGAGCGCGCCTGGGCCGGTCAAAGGGCCGATCTCCGACGCGATCAAATATTTGCGCAAAGCCGGCGATATCGCCGCTGAATACAATCTCAGACTTGCGATCGAGTTCAATTCGCAACACCCCGTACTCAACAAGATCGCGGTTTTGCGCGAGCTCGTCGAAGGCGCCGACAAACAAAATTGCGGATACTTGATCGATGCGTATCATTTTGCGCGCAGCGGCGCCCCCGGCCGCGCATTTGAGAATCTGCCCGCAGAGCAGATCTTTTGCTTCCAATACAGCGATCTTTCACCTAATCCGGTTACCGGCGTGGCCAGGCCGACCGATCGTTTGCCGCCGGGCAAGGGCGTCGTGCAGTGGCGCGAAATTCTCGGTCTGCTGGCGGAAAAGAATTACCGCGGTTATCTCAGCTACGAGGCGCCGAACCCGGAGCAATGGGCGCGTTCACCCTATGATGTCGCGCGCGAAGGCGTCGATCTCACCCGCGCGCTCTTGACGGATGCGGTTCCGGCCTACGCCGCGTGAACGGCCTTAAATATATCAAAAACCACACAAGCAATAATCGGGAGTCAAACCATGACAGTTTCAGCGGGAACCGCGCCGGCAGCGACTGGCGATCGCCTGTTCGCCGGTTTGTTCGATCGCAGCATCACCGCGATACCGGAGACCGTCGCCAAGCAGCGATATATGACCAGCGTCGCGCCCATGGCAGCGAATCCCGGCCGATGGATCGAGCAGCCGCGCTTGCCGATCCCAGTCGGCGAGCACGGCGTGATCGAATGTAACGGAAAGATTCACGTAATCGCCGGCTACGCACGCCACCGCGTCGATGGCAGCTTTCATCAGGTGTACGATCCCGTATCGAAAAGCTGGTCGCAAAAGGCCCCGTTTCCCCTGCCATGCAATCACGTGGCGGGCGTGTCGATCAGAACCAAAATCTACACTTTTGGCGGCTTCATCGAACAAAACCGCTGCCCGCATTCCAAGTGCTTTGTCTATGACACGACCACCGATTCATGGCAGACGATCGCGGGCTTGGCACGGCCGCGCGGCGCGATATCGGCGATCGTGCTCGACGGCAAGGTTCACTTGCTTGGGGGACGCGACGTGCGTTCGGTCGAATGGCACGAAATCTACGATCCGGCGACCGACAAGTACGCGATCCTCGGCGGAATGCGCGGTTCGACGGGAACGCAGCCCTTCGTCGGACAGCGCGACCATATGGGCGT
>DASPWC010000325.1:0-5017 GCA_035622055.1 Xanthobacteraceae bacterium
CTGGCGGTCGTGCCGAACCGGCGCGGACTATGGGCGCGCATGGATACGACGCCGTTCGGCCAGGGCCGGCCCTATTCGCGCACGCAGATCATGCATCTGTTGCGGGATACCTGGTTCACGCCGACCGGCTGGGGTGAGGCGCTTTATGTACCGCCGATTCCGCGGCGCTGGTTCCTGCGCGCGGCGGGAGCCTGGGAGCAAACCGGCGCCACGCTTTCTGCGCCGTTCGCTGGCGTGCATATCGTCGAGGCAACCAAACAGGTCTATCGCGCCATTCCGGCGCGGCGGGAAAAACGAAAGCTCGTTCCGGTCCTCAAGCCGGTGCTCGCACCGGCGCCGCGGCCGACGTGAGAGCGCCGCTACGGTCCCTGACGTTAGCCGGGCCAGCTTTGGGCGGTTATGGAGGCGGCATCGGCACCCACAAAATCGTCCAGACTCGGCCTGCCGTTCCGCGCGAGCGCGCCGAGCAAGCCCGCCTTGATCTCGGCGACAAGCGCGAGCCCGCGGAAGACCAATCCCGAGTAAATCTGGATGAGGGCGGCGCCAGCGCGGATTTTGGCGAGCGCGCTCTCGGCGGAATCGATTCCTCCGGCGCCGACAAGCGGAAGGACTCCCTCCGCTCGCACATAGGTTTCCGCCAGCATGCGATTGGCGAGCGGCAAAAGGGGGCGCCCCGATAATCCGCCGACTTCTTTTGCGCGCTCGCTGTCGCGCAGACCGGATGGCCGGGTCACGGTCGTGTTTCCAACGATCATACCGTCGACGCGCCGCCGGCGCGCGATGGCGACTGCATCGTCGAGATCGCCAAGCGGCAGATCGGGCGCGATCTTGAGCAGTATTGGCGTTGGACCGGCCTCCAGCGCCACGCGTTCGCGGGCATCGATGACGCGGGCCAGCAAATCGTCCAGCACGGTCGCGTGCTGCATGTCGCGCAGGCCGGGCGTATTGGGCGACGAAATATTGACCGTGACGTAGCTTGCGACCGCGGCGAACCGCTCGATCAGCCGCACATAATCGGCGACGCGATCGGCTGAATCCTTGTTGGCGCCGACATTGACGCCGACGATACCGCCGCCTGCGACTCGCGCTGCGAGACGGCACAAAACTGCGGCGGCGCCGTCGGAATTAAATCCGAGCCGGTTGATCACGCCATGGTCGGCATCGAGGCGAAACAGTCGCGGCCGCGGATTGCCGGGCTGCGGCAGCGGCGTGACGGTACCGGCTTCGACGAAGCCGAATCCAGCGCGAAGGAGCGCATCCGGAACCTCGCCGTTCTTATCGAAGCCGGCTGCGATTCCGACCGGGTTCGGAAAATTCAGGCCAAATGCCCGCATCGCCAGCCGTTTGTCGTCGGGCGGCGCCGGCGGCAGCGGCGCGAATTGCAGCATCCTGATCGCGAGGCGGTGGGCGTCTTCCGGGTCGAGCGCGTGAAGTAACGGCAGCGCCAAACGATCGAGAAGACCCATCACGGCTTGAGCTCCGGCATTGTCCGCCGGCCGTCAACCTCGTCGGGCAGCGGTTGCGTCCAGCGCACCGCGCCGACCGGCAGCGCCGCGTAGAGATGCGGAAACAGATCGCCGCCGCGCGAGCGTTCCCATTTGAGCGCCGGACCCAATGCATCGGCGTCGACCGCGACGAGCAACAAATCACTCTGCCGCGCGAAATGCCTCTCAACGGTGCCTTCGAGCTGCGCATCGGTGGAGAAGTGGATGAAACCGTCGCGCGCATCGGCCTCGGAGCCGCGATAGGTTCCGGTTTGCTCGGCCGCGCGCCACGACGTTCGCTGGCAAATTTTGTAGATGGTCGTCACGAACGGATCAATTCGGATTGCGCTCAAGTCGCGAACACTATCGGGGCTTGAGCGTTCAGGCAATAATTCCTATCATCGCCGCTTCCGGTTTTTGGTTGAAACGCGCTGCCACGCTGGGTCATGCCTTTGGTTGGACGCCGATGCTGACGCACGCGCAGGTCTGGTCGGCAATCGATCGCCTGGCCACGCGGGCGGGGCTCTCCGCTTCGGGGCTTGCCCGGCGCGCTGGGCTCGATCCGACGACTTTCAATAAATCAAAGCGAGTGACGCCACAGGGGCGTCCCCGCTGGCCTTCGACGGAGTCCATCGCCAAGGCGCTCGCCGCGACGGCCACGCCGTTTGACATATTCGTCCGGCTGATAGAACCAAGCGCCGCCGCGGCAGCGCGGTCGGTGCCGCTCATCGGCTTCGCCGACGCCGGCACGCGCGGGTCTTTCGATGACGGTGGTTTTCCCGCCGGCGAAGGCTGGAACGAGGTTGCCTTTCCGGTGGTCGATGACGAGCACGCTTATGCGCTCGAAGTTTCCGGCCAGTCGATGGAGCCGCCCTATCGCAATGGCGATATCATTATTGTGTCACCTGCCGCGCCGATTCGGCGCGGCGACCGGGTCGTCGTGCGCACCCGATCCGGCGAGGTGATGGCAAAGGAACTCAAGCGCAAGACGTCGAAATCGATCGAACTCAAATCGCTCAATGACGGGCATGCCGACCGTACGCTTGCGGTTTCGGACGTGCTGTGGATTGTCCGCATCCTTTGGGCAAGTCAGTAAAGTCAGCGCGGAAGCGGCGGATTCACTAAAAAAGCGGAAGGCTGTCATGCGGAACGCGCCAGCGCGCCGTCGATCATCGCGATGGTGTTGGCTATTCCATAAGCCGCAACGAACGAGCCGAACCGCGGCCCTTTCTCCTGGCCGAGCAGAACCTGATAGAGCATGTTGAACCAATCGAGCGACACCCCCGGTTTGCCGTCCTTGGTTTTAATCTTGCCGCTCTTGTCGAGAAACGGCTCACGCCGGCCGACCTCGTAAACCACCTCTTGAATTTGCTCCGCCGAAGCCTGCGGCGGCAATTGCGACAGTGCGTCGCGCAGATCCGAAAGCGCGGCGCGTTCGGCGGCTGTCGGCGTGCGGAATTTCTTCGCCGGCGCCACGAAGTCGCGATAGTAATTGATGGCGTAGTCGACCAAAGCAGCCAGACGCGGACGCGAGCGCGGCGTCACGCCGGGCCGGTAGCGCGAGATAAAGCCCCACAGCGTCTCGGCGTTGGCCGCGTTCGACGCGGTAACGAGCGACAGCAGCATCGCAAACGGCACCGGGTTGTCGGCCTGCGGCGGCGCGCTATTGTGAATATGCCAGACCGGATTGCCGAGTTTTTCCTTCAACCCCTGCCGGGGATAGGCGTCGAGAAACTGCAAATATTCATCGACGTGCCGCGGGATGACGTCGAAGTAGAGACGCTTGGCCGCCTTCGGCTCGCGGTACATGAACAGCGACAGACTTTCCGGACTGGCGTAGCGCAGCCACTCCTCGATCGTCAGGCCGTTGCCTTTCGACTTCGAGATTTTTTGGCCGTTTTCGTCGAGAAAAAGTTCATAGTTGAATCCTTCCGGCGGCGTGCCGCCGAGCGTGCGGCAGATTTCGCCCGACAGCTTGACCGAATCGATCAAATCCTTGCCCGCCATTTCGTAGTCGACGCCGAGGGCAACCCAGCGCATCGCCCAATCGGGCTTCCATTGCAGCTTGCAGCGCCCGCCGGTCACCGGCGTGGTCACCTGTTTGCCACCGTCGGGATCCTGGTAGGTGATGGTCCCGGCCTTGGCGTCATGCGCGATCACCGGCACTTGCAGGACGACGCCGGTCACCGGCGAGATCGGCAGGAACGGCGAATAGGATTGCGCCCGTTCTTCGCGCAGCGACGGCAGCATTACCGCCATCACCTCCTCGAAATGGCGCAGAACCAAGAGCAGCGCCTCGTCGAATCGCCCCGATGTGTAACAGGCGGTCGAAGACATGAATTCGTAGTCGAAACTGAACTGGTCGAGAAACGCGCGCAGCCGCGCATTATTGTGCTCGGCAAAGCTCTTATGCGTGCCGAACGGGTCTGGCACCTGCGTGAGCGGCTTGCCGAGATGCTGCGCCACCATCTCCTTGTTAGGAACGTTGTCGGGGACCTTACGCAGCCCGTCCATGTCGTCGGAAAACGCGATCAGCCTTGTCTTGATCTTGTCGTCGGTGAGCACGCGAAACGCATGGCGCACCATCGACGTGCGAGCGACCTCGCCAAATGTGCCGATATGCGGCAGGCCCGAGGGGCCGTAGCCGGTTTCGAAAATGATTTCGGCTTTCGGCTTTTTCTTCAGCCGCGCCACGATCTTGCGCGCTTCCTCGAAGGGCCATGCGTGCGACAGTTCGGCCAGTTCGCGCAAGCTCGCCGCAGCTGCTTCCAGGCTCGCCATGGATTTCTTTCGGCTGGAGGTCGGACTCTGCCCGGACACTAAGCCATGATCCGGAAAAGTGGAAACCGGCCTCCGAATCATGCATTAGGAAGGCTGCGTCACAGCGCCGATGGCGCGGAACGCTGTCGCTCAAAATGGGCTGATCGGGAAATAGCGCAGCCAAAGGTCCGTAAAGCCGCCACTCTCCCATTCCCGGAACAGCGCCCAGTTCAAAGCCTGGCGTAACGGATCGTTGCCTCGCTTCACCGCGATGCCGACGCCTTCGCCGAAGAAACGATCCTCCAGAAACGGTCCGCCACGGAAGGCGCAGCAGCCCGCCGAATCCGAACCGTTGAGCCAGAACGCAAGCGCGATACCGTCGCCGAACAATAGGTCGACCTGTTTGTTGCGGAGCGCGTCGCGCGCCGCCTCGGCATCGGGGTAAGGACGCACCTCCGCCCCCGTGAACATCTCCTTGAGAAATGCTTCGTGCGCGGTGCCGGCCACGACCGCGATCTTCTTACCTTCGACGAGCTCCGGCAGCACGTCCCGGATTGGACTGTCGACCCGGGCGACGAAGCGGGCCGGCGTGCGGTAATAGGGATCTGTGAAATCCACGCGCCGGCGCGCGTCCGGAGTAACGGCGATCGAGGCGATCACGGCGTCACCGTGATTGTCGGCGAGCGCGTCGAGCAACAGGTCGAAGCGGCGGGCCTGCATGGTGCAGGAGGTTTTGATTTCGTCGCAAAGCTGCCGCGCAAGATCGACGTTGA
>DASPWC010000326.1:0-3594 GCA_035622055.1 Xanthobacteraceae bacterium
TTGACGAAGCGCCCGGTGGCCGCCTCCCGCCCGAGGGGGACGACGGCGGGGCGCGATGCGCGGGCGATCAGAAGGACGAGCGAACCGGCCGCCGCCAGCAGAAGCCCGTCGAGCAGCCCGAAGAACAGAACGGCCGCAAGGGCGAGCAGGGAAATGCGGAACTCGACCAGCGATGAGGCGCGCAGCCGGCGCAAATCCTCGACCTTGACGAGATGCGACGCCGCGATCAGCACGATCGCGCCCAGCACCGGCTCGGGCAGATCGTGGAAGAACTTCGCAAAGAAGAGGAGCGTCAGGCCGATGGCGGCCGACGTCACCACCAGGGCCGCCGGCGAGGTCGCTCCGGCCATGTCGTTGACGGCGGTCTGCGACATGCCGCCGGCGGAGGGGAAGCCGTGCGCCAGGCCGGTCGCGATATTGGCGGCGCCCAGCGCCGTGAGTTCCTGCTCGGGATCGATCTCGCGGCCGTGCTTCTGCGCAAAACTGCGCGCGACCGAAATCGCTTCCCCGAATGCGAGCAGGAAACAGGCAAGGGCGATCGGGATGAGCGCCGCAACATCGGACGCATCGATATGGGGCAGGCCGACGCCCGGCAGGCCGCTCGGCAACTCCCCGACGATCTTGATGCCGCTGCTGTCGAGGCCGAAGACGGCCATCGCCACGATGGCCGCGACCACGACCACCAAGGTCGTCGGCCGTCCGGGAAGCGCGCGCTCGAAGGCGAGGAACAGCGCGATGGCCGCCAGGCCGAACAGCAACGTCGGCACGTGGGTCTGCGGGAGCGACGCCGCGACGTGGCCGACGCGCGTGAAAAAGCTGCCCGTCACGCCTTCCAGGCCGAACAGCTTGGGCAGCTGAGTAGACGCGATGGTGAGCGCGGCGCCGGCCTTGAACCCGAGCAGGATCGGATCGGAAATAAAATAGGCGGCGTTGGCGAGCCCGACATAGCGGCCGGCGATGCAGACCAAGCCCACGATGAGCGCAGTCGCCGACGCGAGCGCAACGGCGCGAGCGGGATCGCCGCCCGCCAAAGCGACCACGCTGGTGGCAATGACGATGGCGAGCGAGGAGGTGGGGCCGACCGCGAGCTGGCGGCTGGTGCCGAACAGCGCATAGGCGATGCCGGCGACGAGATAGCAATAGAGGCCGGTGACCGGCGGCAGCTGCGCCAAGGACGCATAGGCGAGCGATTCCGGGATGACGAAGGCGGCAAGCGACAGGCCGGCCACCACGTCGAGGCGCGCGCTGCGTCCGTCGTAGACGCGAATCCAGCGCAGGGCCGGAACAACGCTCGATGCGCGCGATGCCCGCTCATTCATGAAGCCACCATGCCATGCTCGGCGTCGACGGCCTATCGCCCTCCCCGCGACCGGCCGCCGATGCGAACCTCTCTTGGCGTCTTGCCGGTCCGCCGTTTGAAGGCGTGGGTGAACGCGCTCGCCTCCCGATAGCCGAGAAGCCATGCGATCTGAGAAATCGTCAGGTCTCCATCTCTCAATTGGCGCCTGGCAAGGTCTACCCGCAGGTCCGCCAATACGCCCGCGAACGTCAACCCCGCGGACGACAGCCGCCGCGCCAGCGTGCGTCGACTCATGCCGAGCCGGCGCGCGACCTCCGCGGCGTGCGCCTTCCCATGCGGCAGAAGCGGCGCAATCGCGTCCTCCAGGTTCTTTTGCAAGGTGCTGCGCGTTGCTCTTCGTCGAGAAAGCGCATCTTCACAGAATCGGATCAAGATCTTATTGAGATAGGGGTCGCCGCTGACCACCGGCATGTCTTGGACATTTTCGGAAAACACGATTTCATCGACATCCGCGCCAAACGCGACATCGCATCCTAAAAACGCGCTTAGCTCGGCAGCCCCGCGCTTGCGCCGATGCATCAGCCGCGCACGTCTTGAAATCAGCCGGCGATTTGCCAGCCGGCGGCAGATGCGCACCACCGCGGTCAGCCAAGCTTCGATCTGATGCCGATCCGACTGTCGATCCACGCCGAGATAGTGAAACGTTATCGCAGTCGTCCGGTTATTGCGCACGCGTACGGAAATGCCTTCATTATTCAACGAACTGTAGCGCTCGATTCGCTGCAAGGAATCGCCGAGCAGATCGGACGAGGCCATAACATAATAGAGCAGGCCAATCTCGCGAAGATCGGAGTCGCGCGCAATATGAAATCCGAGAAGGTCGTCCCGCAGCGCGTCGGCGGCGAACTCGAGGAACCTGATCTGGCTGTGCACGGCGATGGGAGCGGCGCGGTCCTTGATCTGTTCGATCGTCAGGCCGGCTGCCGCCAGCAGCGGCGCCAGTTTGATGCCTCGCGCTCTGACCAATGCGCAGGCCAAGGGCGTTATTGCGCCCGTCGTGGTTGGCGGCATGGCGAGCCGTTGATGGCCGTGCCTGCGCACGAACTTGCCGTCCTGGGTTGTCCGTCCGCTGACGATTGCGCCGGTCCGAGCTGGTAACGGAGCACGGTCGAGCGGCTGGCACAAATAGTCAAGTCTTTGGCACGCGATAGCAAGACGCCGGCCGGCTGTCGCCTGTACCGAGGCAAGGACTCGCGACGCGGATAAGCACGCCGCGGGCATCGGAGCTGTGCATGAGGCACGGAAATGAACAACTACACCCCGCCGAGATCTCTCATGGCGGCTGGCGACGACGCCGATGGCATTCCAGGACGAGCCAAAGACGAGCGCTTCTACACGATCGGGGAAATGGCCAAGAGATTCGAGCTCAGTTTTCGCGCGCTGCGGTTTTACGAGTCTTTGGGATTGCTCACGCCTGACCGCCAGGGCCGGCACCGATTCTATCGCCGCAAGGACGCCGACCGGCTGGCGGCCGTTCTCAAAGCCAAGGAGTTCGGCTTCACCTTGCGCCAGATTCGACAACTGCTTGCGGGCCAAGCTTCGGATCACCCGCTTGAGCTCAGTCGCGAACAGTGCCTTAAGCAGATCGCTCTGTTGGAGCGCCGGCTTGCGCAAACCGAACGCGCACTCGCGGAGCTACGTCGGATCTGTCCCTCGCCCTGAGGAATGCGCGAAACGTCTTGGCACTGCCTCAGGCAATCGAATCCTCATTGGCGATGCCGACGACGAGGCCCCCTCTCGCCTTCGAGCAGCTTCGCTTTGACGGCCGCCTTGCCGTGTGGAACGATCCGCGGCGGTTTGGCCGCGGCCAAAGGGGGAAGGTCATGTCCGATTTCTGCCGCTCCATCCTGTGCGCGTCGGCGCTGGTCGTCCTGTTTGCCGCCCCCGCCGCAGCGTTCGAGCTGACCGGGATTTGGGCGACGGACGCGGCCATTTGCGGCAAAGTCTTCACCAAGAAAGGAACGGAGGTCGAGTTCGCGGAACTGTCCGACCTCTACGGCAGCGGCTTCATCATCGAAGGCAATCGCATCCGCGGAAAGATCGCCCGCTGCAACATCGCCTCGAAGAAGGAAGAAGGCTCGACCATTCGCCTTACCGCCGCATGCTCGACCAGCGTCGCGGTGGAAAACGTCGAGTTCGAAATCAAGGTGTTGGACGACAATACTCTCTCCCGCATCTTTCCCGGAACCTCGGGAATGGAAGTTGCTTACCACCGTTGCACGCTGTGAATTGTC
>DASPWC010000327.1:0-4359 GCA_035622055.1 Xanthobacteraceae bacterium
GATCGCGGCGAGCAGGTGCATACGCTGGAGGCCGCCAAGGCGCTCGCCGAGCGAGCGCAAGCGGTGGCTGCACCGCTTGAGGAAGAAGACGATCTCGAGGATTTCGGCATTGCGGCAGAGGGCGAAGATGCCGACGCGGAGGCCGGCGCACCGCAGGAACACACCGAGGGTGGCTCGCGCCGCCGGCGCCGCAGACGCCGCCGCGGCGGGCGCAATGGCGGCGAGCACGCCTATGGCCAATCTCACGAGCACATCGAGCGTGTGCCGATTACCCAATCGGCGAGCGATGTCGGTCCACAGGATCACGGCGCATCGGTGGACCGGAGCTCCGGCGAATCTGCCGGCGAGTCTATTGCCGAATCCGCCAGCGAATCTCTTGGCGAGCCCCGCAGCGAACCTGCCGGCGATTTCGCGCCTGAAGAGCAGTCCGAACCGAGCCGGCAGCATCGCGATGAAAGGCGCCGCCGGCGCGGCCGGCGCGGCGGCCGGCGTAATCGCCAGCGGGGCAGCGACGGCTATGCCGGTCGTGAGCCGACGGTTTATCCCGCCGAGCAAGACGCAGCGCCAACCGACCAGCTAGCCGTGCCCCCGGTCGCCGAACCGGAGCTTAAGGATGCGGTCGCCGATCTCGATGCCCCGCCCGCGCCAGCCATCGACAGGCCGACCGAACCGCCCGCGGCCGAGCAGCAAATGCGCCGGCGCTCAACTGTGCGAGAGCGCGCTCCAATAAGCGGCAGCGACGAAGAGGCGCCCGAGAGGACCGAGCCGCAACCCGGCTCACTCGCGCCGGAGCCGGTCGTCACCGAAACGGGCAGCGAGTCCGAAGGTGAGCGGCCTCGCCGCAGCGGGTGGTGGTCACGCCGCTTCGCCGGCGGCTGAGGCGATGAAGAGCGGCTGGGTCGAACGCGACGCCGAGGCCATTGTCGCCGAAGGCGCGAAGGCAGGCTTCGACCGCGACCTCGCACTCCGGATCTACACCACGCGGCTGTTGGGCAGCGACCCGAAGCTCGTACTGCATGGCGGCGGCAACACTTCGCTGAAGACCAGGATGCGCGATCTCGTCGGCGAAAAGGCTGATGTTCTGCGCGTTAAATCCTCGGGCGCCGATATGGCGAGCATCGAGCCTGCGGGCTTGACGGCCGTCCGGCTTGCGCCGATGCGGAAGCTGCGCGCCGTTGACGCCATCGAAGACGACGAGCTCGTCGGCATCGAGCGGGCCAATCTCATCGACCCGACCGCGCCAAATCCTTCCGTCGAAATGATGTTGCACGCTTTCCTGCCGCATAGATTCGTCGACCATACGCATGCGACCGCGGTGCTGAGCGTCGTCGATCAGCCTCGCGGAGAAAAACTATGCGAGGAGATATTCGGCGGGCGGCTGGCATTCGTGCCCTATCTGCGGCCTGGTTTCGGCCTTGCCAAAAAGGCCATCGACGTGTTCGAACGCGCGCCGGCTTGCGAGGGATTGATCCTGAGCAAGCACGGCATCGTCACCTTCGGCGACAGCGCGCGCGAGGCCTACGAGCGCATGATCGCGATGGTGTCGCTGGCCGAGGATTTTATCGCCCGGAACCGGAAGTCGGTCGCCACAGGAGTGTCGTTCAAAGAGACGGAGAAAAACGCGGGGACGGTCGCGCGGGTCGCTCCGATCGTGCGCGGGGCCTGTAGTGAAAAGCACGACACGATCGAAGGCGCCTGGCGCAGGCTCGTAATCGAATTTCGCACCGGCGAGACCGTTTTGAATTTTGTGAACCGCGGCGATCTGGCGCGCCTGAGCCAGGCCGGCGTCATCACCCCGGACCACACCATCCGCACCAAAAATTGGCCGCTGGTTCTGACGGTCCCGCAGAGCGACGATCTTATGCGCTTTGCCGACGCCGCGCGCGAGCGAAGCCAAGCCTTCGCAAAGCATTATCGCCAATATTTCGAGCGAAATAACAAACGTGTGGGCGGCAATAAGATCGAACTCGACCCCCTGCCCCGCGTCGTACTCGTGCCCGGGCTCGGTTTGTTCGGGCTGGGCCGCTGCAAAGCGGACGCCATCATTGCCGCCGACATCGCCGAAACCTGGGCGAAAGGTGTGAGTGACGCCGAGGCCATCGGCACATTCGAATCCATAACCGAAGCCGAAATGTTCGACTGCGAATATTGGCCTCTGGAGCAAGCCAAGCTCGGCATAAGAAAGGAACCGCCGCTCGCCGGCCAGATTGCCGCGATAACAGGAGCTGGCGGCGCCATCGGTGCCGCCACGGCCAAGGCATTCGCGGCCGCCGGCGCCGAGGTTGCCTTGCTCGATGTCCATCGCGCCGCCGCGCGTGAGCGGGCGAATGCGATCGGCGGCCACGCCTTGGCGGTCGCCTGCGACGTCACCGATGCCGGTTCGGTGAATGCCGCCTTCGACAAGATCGCCGAACATTTCGGCGGCGTCGACATCGTCGTGTCCAATGCCGGCGCGGCTTGGCAAGGGCGCATCGGTGAAGTCGACGAGGAAATTTTACAAGAGAGCTTTGAGCTGAATTTTTATGGGCACCAGCGCGTCGCGCAGGCGGCGGTGAAAATTATGCGCGCGCAAGGCACCGGCGGATGCCTCTTGTTCAACGTTTCCAAGCAAGCGGTCAATCCGGGAGCGAATTTCGGACCATACGGAATACCCAAAGCGGCGACGCTCGCCCTCATGCGCCAATACGCACTCGATTACGGCGCCGACGGCATCCGTGCCAATGCGGTGAACGCCGACCGCATCCGTTCCGGCCTGCTCACGCCGGACATGATTGCATCGCGCTCCAAGACGCGCGGCTTGAGCGAGAAGGACTATATGAGCGGCAACCTGCTTGGCCGCGAAGTCACGGCGGAAGACGTCGCGCAGGCGTTCCTGCACCATGCGCTCGCCTTGAAAACGACGGCCGACGTCACCACGGTGGACGGCGGCAATATCGCCGCGGCAATGCGGTGACAGGGGCAAACTCTAACTGCAGTCAATCGTCCTCACCGCTTTCGCAGGGGGAAAGGAAAGAGGCGCGCGGCGCAAAGGGTTTTTGTTTGCCTTTGCCTATCGCCCTGAATGTGATGAACTGGCCCGCGAAATGGGAGGGCGCACGCTATGCCGGTCAGCAAGATCAACGGCGTCAATATATCAATTGGCGCGCGGTGGGCGATCGCGGGCCCTGGGTGGTGATGACGACTGGCGGCCGCCGCGGTTATGACGAATTCATTCCCCTCGCCGAGAAAATTGCCCGGCATGGCTTTCGGGTCATGAACCTTGGTGGTCGCTTTGCAACATCGATCCCAACGGCGACTGTCACTTCCGAACAAATGAGGGTGTCAAAGGCAAAGCCGCTACGCGGCGCCGAAGGCGCCCTTGACACCCTCATTTGCTCGAAAACAGGGTAGCCACTGCAATCGATGGCTTTTCCGGAACGCTCTTGTGAGTTTTGATCTTAAAGCGAAATGATTTTAGGTTGATTTCGATATTTCACTTTAGTTTGTTGTTTGATCATGATCTTTTCCAGAAACCGGTAGCTACGCTGGATCAAGCTGGCTTTTTCCGGATCATGCTTTTATCCCGTCAGGTCTATTCGTCAGTCCCAATTCGCCCTTCCCGAATAGGACCAATCGACAATACGGCCGTCGCGCCGCGCCAGCGCGGCGATCTCCGCCATTTCCTGCCCACTCAAAGCGAAATCGAAGATGGCCGCATTTTCCGAAAGCCGCTCCGTCTTGCTGGTGCGAGGAATGACCACGATGTTTTGCTGCACCAGAAAACGCAGGCAGACCTGAGCAGCGGTCTTTTTGTGTGCGGCGCCGATCCGCGCGAGCACGCGGTCGCCGCCGGCTTTGCCGCGCGCGATCGGACTATAGGCGACCACAGCCATGTCGTGCTTGCCGCAGGCGGCGATCACTTTCGATTGGTCGAGGAACGGATGATACTCGATCTGGTCGCAGACCAGGGGTTCCGTGGCGATCTGCAAGGCTCGCTCGATGAGCGCGACGGTGAAGTTGGAAACGCCTATATGACGGGTCAACCCATCCCGTTTGACCTTGCACAAGGCGCCGAGCGTATCCGCGAGCGGGATTCGCGGATTAGGCCAATGCAGGAGCATAAGATCGACTTGCCGCAGGCGTAGCCGCGACAGGGATTCGCGCGCCGCGCGTTCAAGCTCACGCGGTGCGAAGTGCTCCGGCCATATTTTCGTGGTCACGAATACATCGCCGCGCTTGACGCCGGAGGCGTGCAAGCCTTCGCCGACCTCGCGCTCATTGTCGTACATTTCGGCGGTGTCGATATGCCGGTAGCCGAGACGCAGGGCCTGTTCGACGATGCGGACGCAGGTGCGCCCGCGCAAATCCCATGTGCCGAGC